>JAJXUB010000011.1 GCA_021783215.1 Actinomycetes bacterium
GGAGGCCCCGCTCCTACATCGCATCAGGGGCCCTTCTGAGCACTGTGTGGCAGGTCAAGGATTCGAACCTTGGTAGCTTTCGCGACGGATTTACAGTCCGCTCCCATTGGCCGCTCGGGCAACCTGCCGTGGTGCCCAGGAAGGATAGCAAGACGACGGTGACGACGCCGAATCGGCGGGACGCCGCCGTCTCGGCCCACCGATCGCCGCCTCGGCATACGGGCGGATTGATAGCCTCACACAGCACACCTTCTCAGGAGAGACCATGGCCGACAGCTCGTTCGACATCGTCAGCAAGATCGACCATCAGGAGATCGCCAACGCCGTCAACAGCGCGGCTCGCGAGGTCGGCACCCGCTACGACTTCAAGAACGTCGGCGCCGTCCTCGAGCTGAGCGGCCAGAACGGGATCCTCATCAAGGCGAGCTCGGCCGAACGCGCCAAGGCGGTCCTCGACGTTCTTCAGACATGGCTCGTCCGGCGCAAGGTGAGCCTGAAGCACCTCGACGTCCCCGACGAGCCGAGACTGTCCGGCAAGGACTACCGGCTCGACATCGCCCTCAAGGAGGGCATCTCCCAGGAGAACGCGAAGAAGATCGGCAAGATCATCCGCGACGAGGGCCCCAAGTCCGTCAAGTCCCAGATCCAGGGCGACGAGCTGCGTGTGACGAGCAAGAGCCGCGACGACCTCCAGGCCGTCCAGAACCTCCTGCGGACCAGGGACGACCTCGACGTCGCCCTCACCTTCACCAACTACCGCTGAGCCACGCTCCGTATGCCGGCAGCCCCCTCCGTCGGCCGGCGGCTTGTCGCCCGTGGGCGGGCGGGTGTCGAGATCGAGCTGCGCGACGCGCGTGACCGCTTCGTCGCGAGCGACCCAGGCCTTTACCGGCTGCGCCACGGCGTCCGGGCCCTCGTCTCCGTCGGGACGACGGTCGGCGTCCAGGTCCTCATCGCCCGCGCGTTCGGGGTCGCCGGCCGCACCCTGCTCCTCCACGTCATGATCGGCGGCGTCATCGCCATGAACATGGCGACATCGGTTCGCGAGCGTCGACGGTCCGAAGCGCTGAAGACCAGCGCCGGGGCGCCCGTCGCCGCCGCCCTCGGCGCCGCCGTCGCGACCCTCATCGTGCCGGTCCACTGGCTGGCCCTCTCCCTCTTCGTCGTCATCTCGTTCGCCGCCGTCTGGGTCCGACCGTTCGGTCCGCGCTGGTTCACCCTCGGCTTCATCACGTGGCAGGCGTACTTCTTCGCCACGTTCCTCAAGGCCCCCCTCTCGTCCCTGCCGGGGCTCCTCGTGGCTGTCGTCGTCAGCACGACGTGGGTGACGCTCCTGCTCCTCACGGTGCTCCATGTCGAGCCCGAGGCGACGCTTCGCCGGACCGTGACGAGCCTGCGGGCTCGCGCCCGCGCCGTCATCTCGGCGGCCATCGACGTCCTCGACTCCGGCGGTTCCGTCCGCTCTCTCCGGCGGCTGCGGGCCCAGCTCGTCAAGACCTCGGGGGTAGCGCTGCTTCTCGACGGCCAGCTGTCGGACGAGCGCGCGCTCCCCGAGGGCGTCGGCCCCGGGCGCCTGCGCCGCTGGATCGTCGACCTCGAGATCGGCGTCGACGAGGTCGCCGGCGCCGTGGTGGACCTGGCCGCCCTCGGAGCGGACGACCCGGGCGCACCGTCGGCCCGGACGCGGTCCGCCGTCCGGAGCACCCTGGAGGCCCTCGGATGGAGCCAGCTTCCCGAGGCCCGGTCCGCGGCCGAGGCGCTGCTCCGGCCGCCGCACCGGGCCTACCCCGCGGTGCGGCGGCTCGCCAACGGCGCCCGCCTCCTCGTCGCAAGTGTCGCGGACTGGCTCGGTGGAAGCCTCCTCACGGCGGCTGACGGACCGGACCTCGGGCATACGGAGGAGGGTCCGGAGCTCACGTACGAGCCCGTCGTCACACTCGTCGGCGGCAACCTCCCGGGCAGTGCGGCCGTCGCCGGGCGGGCAGTCGCCCGTGACGTCGAACACCGGTGGTCGCCGGGGAGGCTGCGGTTCACGACCCGACAGGCGATCCAGGCGGCGACCGCGGCCGCGATCGCCGTCGGGCTCGGCCAGCTCATCTCGCCGCAGCGGTTCTACTGGGCCGTCCTCGCCGCGTTCATCACCTTCACCGGCGCCGTGACCGCCGCCGAGACGATCCGCAAGGCGCTCGGCCGGACGTTCGGCACCCTCCTCGGCCTCGTCGCCGCCGTCGGCCTCTCCCAGGTGACCATCGGACGGCCCCTGTTGGCGTTCGCCGCCCTCCTCGGCTGCGTCTTCCTCGCGTTCTACCTCCAGGCCCTCTCCAACGCCGTCATGATCTTCTTCATCACCCTCATGCTCGGTGAGCTGTACAGCCTCATCCACACCTTCCAGGACTCCGTCCTCGTCCTGCGCCTCGCGGAGACCGCGGCGGGCGCCGGGGCCGGGATCATCGCCTCGTTCCTCGTCCTGCCGGTCTCGACCCGCGGCACCCTCGTCGCCGCGCGGCGACAGCTCATGGAGCATCTCGCCCTGCTCCTCGACGACTGTGCCGCGCTGCTCGTCGGCGCCCCACCGACGAGCGACCCGCTGACGACCGTCGTCGCCATGGAGGAGTCGTCCCGCCAGGTCGCCAACGCCCAGGCGTCCCTGCTGACGCCGAGGTTCCTCGACGCCGACTTCGCCGAGCGGAGCCGCCGCGTCGCCGTCCTCGGGGTGTGCGCGGCCACGGCTCGTGCGGTCCTCCAGTCGACGTTGTCGGGCGTACGCGACGCACCCGCCACGCAGGCCGAGGTATGCCATGTCCTCGCCTCCGAGGCCCGACGGCTCGCCGAGGTCCCCAACCTCAAGGACCAGCGCCCTGCCCGCGCCGACCGGCCCGGACTCTCCGAGCAGGTCGCCGCACTCCTCGACGACGCCGACGTGGGGGGCCCGCCCACGCCACTGGCCCGCCGGCTCC
The DNA here is from genome assembly GCA_021783215.1 of Actinomycetes bacterium. Classification (GTDB taxonomy): domain Bacteria; phylum Actinomycetota; class Actinomycetes; order Actinomycetales; family Dermatophilaceae; genus JAJXUB01. The sequence goes on from JAJXUB010000011.1 coordinate 2,958, forward strand.
AACGGCTCGCCGACGCGCTCGCCCTGCTCACCCCGCGAGGGCGGCGCTGAACAAACCCTCGTGCCGAGGGTCGGTGGTCCCTAGAGTCATCTGACATGAGTGACAGCAACCGGCTCGCGGGCCGCACGGCCATCGTCACCGGCGCGAGCCGAGGCATCGGCCTGGCCATCGCCGAACGCCTTGTCGACGAGGGCGCGCGCGTCTGCATCACCGGACGCGACGAGCATGCCCTCGAGTCGGCCGTCGATGAGCTCGGCGGTCGTGACCACGCCATCGGCATGGCCGGCCGCGCCGACGACACGGCCCACCAGGGCGCGACCGTCGCGCGCACCATCGAGGTCTTCGGCTCCCTCGACATCCTCGTCAACAACGCGGGGATCAACCCGGCGTATGGCGGGCTCATGTCCCTCGATCTCGCAGCGGCTCGCAAGATCCTCGAGGTCAACTGCGTCGGCGCCCTCTCCTGGACGCAGCAAGCCCATGCGGCGTGGCTCGCCGAGCATGGCGGATCCGTCGTCAACGTCGCGTCCGTCGCCGGCCTTCGCCCGTCGCCGGGGATCGGGTTCTACGGCGTCAGCAAGGCGGGGCTCATCCACCTGACCGAGGAGCTCGCCGTCGAGCTCGGGCCGAGGGTTCGCGTCAACGCCGTCGCTCCCGGCATCGTCAAGACCCGCTTCGCGCAGGCTCTCTACGAGGGGCGCGAGGAGGAGGTCGCCGCGGCATACCCGCTCAAACGCCTCGGCATGCCCGACGACATCGGTTCGGTCGTGGCGTTCCTCGCCTCCGAGGACGCCGGGTGGATGACCGGCCAGACGATCACGGTCGACGGAGGCGTGCTGCTCAGCGGTGGCGTGTAGCCACACCCGAGGGCCCTCCGCCGCCCGTCAGACCCCGAAGTCGGGCCGCAACGGGTAGTCCGCTCCCCCGCCCCGGTCGGTTCGCGTCGCGAGCACCTGGTGCAGCTGGATCTCGTTGCGCTCGAAGGCCAGTGAGGACCCGGCGAGGTAGAGGCCCCATACCCGGGCCGTCGGTCTTCCCGCCTCGACGACGCACTTATCCCAGTTGGCCGACAGGTTCTTGCACCACGCCCGCGTCGTCCGGGCGTAGTGCGTTCGCAGGTTCTCCTGGTGGTGGACCTCGAAGCCCTCGTCCTCCATGGCCCGGACGATGTCGCCGGACCCGGTCAGGCCGCCGTCCGGGAAGACGTAACGGTTGATGAACCCGCGCACAGGGATCCCCGGGTGCCGGTTGTCGCGCCGGGTGATGCAGTGGTTGAGCAGCCGGCCGCGGTCGCGCAGCCGCGACCGGAGGAACCGGAAGTACTCGGGGTAGTTCTCCGGCCCGATGTGCTCGGTCAGGCCGATGGACGAGACCGCGTCGAAGCCCGCCTCCTCGACGTCGCGGTAGTCCTGGAAGCGCACCTCGGCGCGACCCGTGAGGCCGCGCTCGGCGATCATGGCCTGTGCCCACTCGGCTTGCTGCTCGGACAACGTCACGCCGAGCGCCGTCACGCCGTAGTTCTCGACGGCGTGCCGCACCATGCCGCCCCAGCCGCAGCCGACGTCGAGAAGGCGCATCCCGGGCTTGAGCCCGAGCTTGCGGCAGACGAGGTCGAACTTGTGCGCCTGGGCTTCCTCGAGCGTCGCGTCGTCGCTCGGGTAGCACGCGCACGTGTAGGCCATGGACGGCCCGAGGAGCATCTCGTAGAACGTGTTGGAGACGTCGTAGTGGTGGTGGATCGCCTCGGCATCACGAGAGCGCCCGTGCCGCACGCCTTTCGCGAGCCGACGCAGAGGTCCCGGCGTCTCGATCGCCGGCAGCTCGGGGACCCTGAGCCCGTACTGGCGGACGAGGGGGACGAGCTCGCGCAGGTCACCGACGTTCGGCCGCCGCGTCTTCAGCTCCACCTGGAACAGACGGAGGAGGTCGTAGGGGTCGCCCTCGTCGACCCCGTCGATGACGAGCTGGTCGGTGAGGTAGGCACGGGCGAGGCCAAGGTCACCGGGCGCGGTGAGGAGGTAGTTGAGACCCTCGCGGGACACCAGCCTGATCCGCATCCCTTGTCCGGAGCCGCCTCTCGACCCGTCGAACGCCTCGAAGTCGACGGGCGCGTCCGCCCCGTAGATCCTGTCGAACGCCTGCCCGATCGTCATCGTCACCGTGCCCTCACCGCTTTCTCATAGAGGGAGGGGAGCCTCCCATCCGGGTCGTACGCCTGCTTCACCTGCGCGTATGCCACGCCCCCGTAGAGGTCGTGGAAGGTCGCCTCATCGTAGAACGAGTCGGAGTAGAGGGACTTGTGGCCGCCGAGCCTGCTGACCTCGTCCTCGACCAGGCGGTTGACGTCGCCGTCGCGACGGCCCGGCAGGATCGGGACGCTCGACCAGAAACCGACGTTGACGTAGTGCTCCCCGCGCCTCATCGGGTAGAGCGGCCACGGAACCTCCCCGACACCGTGGGGTTCCCGCAACGTGACCGGGCAGAGCCAGATCGGCTCGATGGGGACCTCACGGAGGAACCACGTGAGGAAGTCGGGCAGCCGGTCGACCGCGATCTCGACATCCTGGACGACCCGCTCGAGCGGGGGGCGTCCGCGGCGGGCGTCCAGCCGGGCCGCTGGGTGGTAGGCGTTCTCGACGCGGACCATCCGCCAGTAGACATCGCTGCGCAGCCAGCGTCTCGGCCAGACCCGGCGCAGGAGGGGGTTCTGAGCACCGAAGGCACGCGAGCACCAGAACCAGTCCGTGTCCCATCGCCACAGGTAGTCGTGTACCGACAGGTAGTCGGCGCTGCGAGTCTGGAGGGACCGGTAGTAGATCTCCCGCCCGGTGTAGTCGCTGGGGCGCACGCCGGGCGGCAGCTCGTCCGCCCACGCCCCCAGCGTCAGGTACGACTCTCCCGCGCAGAAGACGACGGCGTCGACGAAGTCGACCGAGGTGCCGGCATACGCGCGCGTCGACATGACATCGGCGATCGCCCCCGTGAGGGCGCTGAGGTCCCGGAAACGGACGTGACGCAAGGCGACCCACGGATGGGTGCGCTCGAGCTCGATCGTCAGCGAGAGGGCGTAGCCGAGCGAGCCGTAGGAGTTCGGGAAGGCATGGAAGAGGTCGGCGTGCTCGTTGTCCGGTGTCGCCGTGACGACGTCACCCGCCCCGGTGAGTATCTCCATCGAGATGACGGACTCGTGCGGCAGCCCGTTGCGGAAGGACGTCGACTCGATCCCGAGACCGGTGACCGCGCCTCCGAGCGTGATCGTCTTCAGCTGGGGGACGACCAGGGGCATCGCGCCGGCGGGAAGCGTTGCCTCGACGAGGTGCTCGTACGTCGTCATGCCCTGGACGACCGCGGTGAGCGCCTGCCCGTCGACGGAGACGACCTTGTCGAGGGCGGCGACATCGAGCCCGGGCCGACCGGTCGACGAGCGCGGGCGGAACAGGTTCGAGGTCCGCTTGGCCAGCCGCACCGGTTCGCCGACGGGGATCTCCGCGAGCTGGGCGCGAAGCCGGTCGACGGCAGCCCGATGCTCGACGGGTGTCGTGAAGGGGCTCATCGGCGATCCGGCCACGGTCCATGTAAACACCGAATGCGACCGAACGCACGGCCACGCCGCTCCACGACCGCCGCCTGCGGCTCAGCCGAAGGTCCTGCGGCTCCTCAGGGACTCCCTCATGCGGCTGTCGCAGTCGACGATGGCGCGGCGCGCGGCCGGTGAGAGGTCGGCCCGTGCGAGCGCCTCGGCGCCACGCTCGACCACCGACGGGTCCACGAACCGCGACGGGTAGGACACGACGGCGACCCGCGCAAGCGCGTCCTCGCCGACCCAGTCCTGCATCTGCGGGATGTCCGTGAAGTAGCGCTCGGCATACCTTGCCTGGAGCTCGCGGGGTGCCGACATCCACAGTCCGGTCGCGATCGCGTTCAGCTCGTAGTTGCTCCGGTCGCGGTTCCGCGTCAGGTCGGCCCACGCCGCCGCCTTGGCCTCGGCGGTCGGGCGTGCCGCCCGCGCGGTCAAGGCACCGAGCGCGCCCGTCATCGTCCGGTCGGCATCGGCGAACGCAGCGATGGCCGCCTCGTCCACGGCGCCGAGCTCGGCCAGCCGGGTGACGACCACCCAGCGAAGGTCCGCGTCGTCCCCCAGGCCCGCGGGAACGCCGACGCCTCGCGACCACCGGTGCAGCTCGTCGACGTCGACGCCGGTCCTGGCGAGCACGCGCGCCGCGGCGAGCCCGAGGCCCTCGCTCTCGACCGCCGACTCCAGCAGACGTCGCGCGGCGGCGGCGACCCGCGCCGTGGCGCCCGGCTGCTCGGTGTCCGGAAGGAACTGGGCCACGACGCGACCAGTCACCTGGGCCGCGACACGCGAGACGATCGCCGGGTCCGTCTCGGCCGGCCACGCCGACTCGAAGACCCGCAGCACGTGGCGCGGGTCGATCTCTGCCAGGCACATACCGTCGACGAGCGCCATCCAGACGACGGCGCGCGCCTGCGGGTCCGGGACGCTCGCAAGGGTGTCCGGGAGCCGGCGCAGCGTCGCGCCGTCGAGGGCGACCGTCGCCCACGTGAGGTCCCCGGCGTTCGGGACGACGACCTCGGCCGGCCGGGTCCCGTCGACGGTCGAGTCGTCCGCCTCGACCGTCGTCGTGACCCTCCAGGACTCGACGCCGTCGTCGTAGCCAGCGATGTCGAACGTATGCGGCCGGTCCGCCGGATGGTCCAGCGGCGGGGTCCGGGTCACGGCTCCTGTTGCGGGGTCTAACGCGATCCGGTCGGCGCCTGCCGTCTGGAGCCACTCCGCGCTCCAGTCCGCCAGGCTTCGGCCGGAGGAGCTCTCGAGGGCCGCGAGAAAGTCGGCGAACTCGCCGTTGCCGTATGCGTGTGCCGATAGGTAGGCCCGGACGCCGGCGACGAAGGCGCCGTCGCCGATGTGGGCGATGAGCTGGCGCAGGACGGACGCGCCCTTGGCATACGAGATGCCGTCGAAGTTCTGCAGCGCCGTGTCACCGTCCGGTGCCGGTGCACCGGCGACCGGGTGTGTGCTCGGGGTGCGTTCGGCGGCATACCCCCATGCCTTGCGGTGGACCGTTGCCTCGACCCAGGCATCGGGGTACCCCGTCGCGTCGACGCTCGTCCGGTACGCCATGTACTCGGCGAAGGACTCGTTGAGCCACAGGTCGTCCCACCACCGCATCGTCACGAGGTCGCCGAACCACATGTGCGCCATCTCATGGCTGATCGTGTTGCTGCGCAGGAGGACCTCGTCCTCGGCGGCCGCCCCCCGGTACACGTACGGGTCGCGGATTGTCACGCAGCCGGGGTTCTCCATGGCGCCGGCGTTGAACTCCGGTACGAAGACCTGGTGGTAGTCGCCGAACGGGTAGCGGATCCCGAACAGCTCGTGGAGGTAGTCGAACGACTGCCGGGTGACGGTGAGGATCTGCTCGCCCTGCCGCTCGAGGTGCTCCTTGAGCGACGCCCGGGCGTGGATGCCGAGAGGGATGCCGTCATGCTCGGCCTCGACGGAGACCCACGGGCCGGCGCACACGGTGACGAAGTACGTCGCGAGCGGCTTGGTCGTTGCGAACTCCCACCGCCCAGGTGCCACCTCGGTCGCGTGGCCGTTGCCGAGCACCCGCCAGCCGCCCGGTGCGGTGACGGAGACGGCATACGGCGCCTTGAGGTCGGGCTGGTCGAAGCAGGCGAAGACCCTCGGGGCGGCGTCGAGGAAGAGGTGCCCGTAGACGTAGTCCTCCCCGTCGGCGGGGTCGGTCGCCCGGTGCAGCCCCTGGCCGTCGTGGGAGTAGCCCATCGTCGCCTCGACCTCGAGGACGTTCGTGTCACGCAGGGCTGCCAGCGGATAGCGCCCGTCGGCGAGGTCTTCAGGCGGCAGGTCGGTCCCGTTGAGCGTGACCCGGTGCAGCGTCACCGGCCTGACGTCGACGACCGTGCGGACATCTCGCCCAAGAGTCCGAAAGGCGATCCGGGTCCGCGACCCGAAGACGTCCTCCCCCTGGTCAAGGTCGAGGGTGACCGTCATCGACGTGACGGTGATCTCGGCGGCGCGGGTCCGGGCTTCGAGGAGGGTCAGCGACGGCACCCAGGGATTGTGTCACCGCATCCGGCCAGGACGCGTCAGCGGTTCCCCTGGTAGCCGTAGGCCATGGCTTCGAGGCGCGCGATCCGATCTGCTGTGGGTGGGTGGGTCGAGAAGAGCCGCGAGACGTCCTGCGCCCGGAAGGGGTTGGCGATCATCATGTGGCTGGCGTTCTGCAGCTGCGGTGTCGGGGCTAGGGGGGCCTGCCGGACGCCGGCCTCGATCTTCCGGAGGGCGCTCGCGAGGGCCAGCGGGTCTCCCGTCAGCGTGGCGCCGTCCTCGTCCGCGTCGTACTCGCGGGTTCGGCTGATCGCCATCTGGATGACGATGGCGATGACGGGCGCAAGGATCGCCATGGCGAGCATGGCGATCGGGTTCGGCCGGTCCTCCTCGGACGAGCCGCCGCCGAAGAAGAAGAGCATCTGGGCGACCGAGGCGATGACCCCACCGACGGCCGCGGCGACCGACGACGTGAGGATGTCGCGGTTGTAGACATGCATGAGCTCGTGCCCCAGGACGCCGCGCAGCTCGCGCTCGTCGAGGATCCCGAGGATCCCCTCGGTGCAGCAGACGGCCGCATGCTGGGGGTTGCGGCCCGTCGCGAACGCGTTCGGCGCGACGGTGGGCGAGACGTAGAGTGCGGGCATCGGCTGACCGGCCCGGGTGGAGAGGTCGCGGACGACGCGGTACATGACCGGCGCCTCGGCCTCGCTCACCGGGCGGGCCTGCATGGCGCGGATCGCGATCTTGTCGCTGTTCCAGTAGCCGTAGGCCGTCGAGAGCAGTCCGAACACGGCGAACAGCCAGATGTAGCGCCCGCTGCCGACCAGCGCGCCCATCCCGAGGAGCAGCGCCCAGATGCCGCCGAACAGGGCGGCGGTCTTCAGGCCGTTGTGGTGGTTGTGCATGCCTGGTGTAACGGTCGTCAGCCCAGAGCCGTTCCCCACAGGACGATGTGCGGGACGACGCTCGTGACGACCAGGGCGAGCGCGCCGAGACCGAGGGCGATCTGGGCCGGCCGGGTCAGGGTCATCGCGTCCGCGTCAGGCCTCGGTTCCCCGAAGAGGGCGGCGACCCACCGGAGGTAGACCGCAAGGCCGATGATGACGTTGACCACGGCGACCACAGCCAGCGGCCACAGGTGGACGCCGATGACGGCCCGCAGCGCCGTCACCTTGGCGACGAGTCCGAGGACGCCGGGCGGGAGGCCGGCGAGAGACAGGAGGCCGAGCGCGAGCGCCCCGCCGACGAGCGGGTGTCGCCTGAAGAGCCCGTGGTATGCCGCGAGCGAGCGGGCGCCGGGTTCGTCACCGGAGCCGGCGCCGCCTGACACGATGGCGACGACGGCGAGGATGACGAGGCTGGCGAGGACATAGGCGACGGCATACGCAGCGGCCGCGGCGACGCCACCGCCGTCGTGGCCGACGAGCGGGAGGAGGATCCAACCGCCCTGGCCGATCGCCGACCAGGCGACGAGGCGGACGACGTCGTCCTGGCGGAGGGCCACCGCGGTGCCGATCGTCATCGTCACGAGCGAGACGAGGCCCATGACGAAGGCGAACTGGTGCGCCGGAACGCCGACGAGCATCCGGGTGACCGCGATGAGCCCGGCGGCGGCGGCGAGCTTCGAGACGGTCGCCAAGGTGGTCGTCACGGCCGTGGCGGCACCGGCGTATGCCTGTGGTGTCCACATGTGGAACGGGACGGCCGAGATCTTGAAGCCGAGCCCGGCGACCATGAAGAGCAGCGCCAGGACGACGGCGGGGCGCCGCGTCGGGTCGTCCCACACGGCGCCGGCGGCGCCCACGCCGAAGGTGACGCGGTGGCTCGCGTAGACCCACAGCGCCGAGCCCACGGCGAGGAGCCCGAAGGAGAGCACGGAGGTCGTCACGAAGGACAGCGCGCCATGGGCAGCGCGGCGCGTCCCCGTCAGGGAGACGAGCCCGACGACGGGGAGCGTGGCGAGCTCGAGGCCGATGAGCCACGATGCGACATCGCGGGCACCCGCGACGACGGAGGCGCCCGTGACGGCCGTGAGGACGAGCGCGGTCGCCGTCGGACCGGCCACGGGCAGCGTCATGCCGCGGCCCGGCCACGTGAGCAGGAGGATGACGACGCCGGCGAACAGCGCCGCCATGGCGATGCCCGCGCCGGTCCCGGTGAGGTCGAGGAAGCATGTGCCCGTCGGCCCCGCCGTGCACAGTGTGCTCGGGCGGCCGTGGTTGACGGCGAGGACGATGCCGAGGATGCCGACGAGGGACGCGGCGATGCCGATGCCGTGGTGAAGCGCGACGCGACCCGGGGCGATGACGTCGACGAGCAGGACGAGGACCGCCCCCACCGCGGGCGCGAGCAGCGGCAGCAGCGTGACCAGGTCGACGGTCAGCGTGGACGTCATGAGCCAACTCCCAGGGCCCGAAGGGCGTCGCCCGTAACCGTGAGCAACGGTGCCGGGATGATTCCGAGAAGGACGGTGACGACCCCGAGGACGGCGAGCACGAACATCTCGCTCCGGTCGGCGTCGCGACCGGCGGCCGCGACCCGCTCGACGGGGACGGCGTCCCCGACCCAGACGAGCCGCGCGACCCGCAGGGCATAGGCCGCGGCGAGGGCGGTTCCGATCGCCGCGATGACCGCGCACCAACGCAGGAGCGTCGTCCCGGACGACCACGCCGCATACACGGAGAGGAACTCGCCCCAGAACCCGGCGAGGCCCGGAAGCCCGAGGCTCGCGGCGAGGCCGAGGATGAGGGCGAAGCCGAACCGCGGCCACGTCTCGCGGAGGGCGGCGCGGGCCGTCGCGAGGTCCGCGTTGCCCCAGCGCTCCTTGAGACCACCGACGATGAAGAAGAGCATTGCCGCGACGACCCCGTGGGCGACGTTGCCATACGCCGCGGCGCGGAACCCCGCAGCAGTGCCGGTGGAGAGCGCCAGAGCGACGAACCCCATGTGGGCGACCGACGAGTAGGCGATGAGCCGCTTGAGGTCCTGCTCGACGAGACAGACAAGGCCACCCCAGATGATCCCGATGACGCCGCAGACGGCAACGACGGGGGCGATCGAGTGGAACCCGTTGCTCACCGTCAGGACGGGGAGACGGAGGAGACCGTAGGTACCCATCTTGAGCAGGATCGCGGCAAGAACGACGGATCCGGCGGTCGGCGCCGTCGTGTGGGCCGGTGGGAGCCATGTATGCACCGGCCACACGGGGACCTTGACGGCCAGACCGACGGTCAGAAGCGTGGCCGCGAGCAGCTGGGTGCCGTGCGGGAGATGAGCGACCGCTGCGGGCAGGAGCGTGAGGTCGGCCGTCCCGGTGCGGACGATGAGCAGGATGATCCCCAGCAGCATGAGGGTCGACCCGCCGATGGTGAACAGCGCGAACCGGGCGGCGGCATCCTTGCGAGCGGCCTCGTTGTGCGGGTCACCGAACCGGCCGATGAGCGCCCACATGGGGACGAGGACGATCTCGAAGGCGATGAAGAAGAGGAGCGCGTCGCCGGCGAGGAAGACGCCGAGAGCGCCGCCCTCGACGACGAGGAGGGAGCCGGCGAACGTGCTGGGCCGCCCGCCCTCGGGGACGTGGGTGAGGCCGTGGACGGCGACGAGGATGCCGATGCCGACGGTGAGCAGGACCAGCGGGGCGGACAGGCCGTCGACGCGCAGGTGGAGCCGAGAGCCGAGGTCGGGCAGCCAGGCCCGGTCGAACGAGGACCGGGCGATGACGCCCCAGATGGCGACGGCGGCCGTCACGACGGACGTCACGAGCGAGACGAGCCCGACGGCGGACCGCTGGAGGTGCCGGCCGCCGGCGACGAGCCACCCGCCGACGCACAGGGGCAGCAGGACGGTGAGGATCAGTGCCACGTGAGCACCCCCAGGGCTCCGATGAGGACGGCGGCGGCGAGGACCCAGACGAGCCCGGTCGCCGGCCGCTCGGGCCGGTGGATGTCATCGCCACGTCGGCCGAGCCAGTCGATGCTTCGGGCGCCCGTCAGCGCGGTCGCGTCGACGACGTGGTCGTCGACGGTTCGGACGAGCTTGGCCAGCGCAAGGACGGGAACGGCGACAACGGCGAGGTAGAGCCCGTCGACGCCGAGGCCTCGGTCGAAGAGCGGCATACGAGGTCCGACGAGCCGGACCGCCGGGTCGACCGACCATCCGGACGAGAGGAGCCAGGCGGCGAGGGCGCCGATGATGATCAGGACGACGGTGACACCCGTGAGCGCCCAGTCGATGGCGCCGTTGACGTCGAGGAGCTTCGTCAGGAGGACGAGGCCGCCGAAGACCGTGCCGATGAGGAGGAGGACGAGGGTGACGGCGACGGCCGGGTCGACGCCGGACGGCGGAGCGTGGTGGTCGTCGCCGGTCGTCGCCGGCTCGAGCGCGACGACCTGTTCGTTCTCGGGGCCGTGGCGGCCGGAGTCGGGCGCCATGACGACGAGCCAGGCGCGCGTCGAGTACGCCGCCGTGAGGACGACGGTGACCAGGAGCGCGACGAGGACGACGATGGCGACCCAGTCACCCTCCCTGGCCGCGTCGAAGGCGACGCCGACGACGTGCTCCTTGGACAGTCCGCCGACGACGAAGGGCAACCCAGCGAGGGCGAGGAGCCCGAAGCCGAAGGACACCTGGACGAGCGCGGACTTGCGGGCGGTCCCTCGCAGTGCCGTCGCGGCCGTGCCGCCGCCGACGAGACCGAGCCAGCCGATGCCGAGGAAGAGCAGCGCCTTGAAGAACGCGTGCGCGTAGAGGTGGAAGCTCGCGGGGCCACTGCCGGCCACCCCGGCCGCCGCGAGCGGCGACAGCATGATGGCGACCTGGCTGACCGTCGAGTAGGCGAGAAGCCGCTTGATGTCGCTCTGGCCGAAGGCGAGGACCCCACTGAGGATCATCGTGCTCGACACGCTGATCCCGAGGACGGCTCGCGCGGCCGTCGACTCACCGAGCAGCGGCGACAGCCGGGCGAGGACGAACGTCCCGGCGGCGACCATCGTCGCCGCGTGGATGAGGGCAGAGGCGGGCGTCGGGCCTTCCATGGCGTCGGGCAGCCAGTCCTGGAAGGGGATCTGGGCCGACTTGCCGAGCACACCGAGGATCAGCAGGATGACCGCGGCGGCCCGCAGGGTCCCGTTGACGCCCGGGGCGCCCCAGTGGCTGAGGACGTCGCCGTAGGCCGTCGACCTCGCGCCCGTCGCGAGCAGGACGACCCCCAGGACGAAGCCGATGTCGGCAAACCGGGTGACGAGGAAGGCCTTTTGCGAGGCCCTGCGCGCCGACTCCTTGCGGGACCAGTGACCGATGAGCAGGTAGGAGCACCAGCCCATGACCTCCCACCCGACGAGGGTGAGGATGAGGTCGGAGGAGGTGACGACGAGGATCATCGCCGCCGTGAAGAGCCCAACCGTACCGGCGAACACCGGGTAGCGGTCGTCCGTGCGCAGGTAGCTCGTCGCGTACAGCTGGACGCACAGGGAGACGAGGGTGACGGCGCCGAGGACGACGAGGACCGGACCGGACCCGTCGAGACGAAGAGGGATCCGCAGGCCGGCATCGAGCGGCGGCATCGTCCCGACGGTGGCGTCCGCGCCTGCGGCGACGGGGCCGTGGAGGAGCGCCACGACCGAGGCACCGAGGGCGATGACGCCGGAGCCGACGGCGACGAGGGCCGCCGGCATACGACCGCGCCTGGCGAGGGCGAGGCAGAGGGGGGAGGCGAGTGCGGGCGCGAGGATGGCGACCCACAGAAGGGCCTTCATGACTTCTCCGTGACGTCGATGCCGCTGGCGCGGAAGGCGAGGAGCACCACAGCGAGGGCGACGACGACCTCGGCCGCCGCGATCGTGATGATGAACAGGGGCAGCACCGAGCCCGCCGTCGACGGGACGCTGACGGTGGCACCCGAGGCGACGAACAGGACGTTCGCACCGTTGAGGATGAGCTCGACACCGATGAGGACGAGCACGGCGTTGCGGCGCGCGAGGACTCCGTAGGCGCCGATCCCGATGAGACAGGTGGCCAGCACGACCGCCGGCCAGGCGTGGATCATGCGTCCTCTTTTCCGGTGACGGCCCGGCTGCGCGCGATGGCGAGGGCGGCGACGAGGGAGGCGAGCAGGAGCAGCGAGAGAAGCTCGAAGGGCCACGCCCAGGTCCCGAACAGGTCGGCGCCCAGGGCCCGGTTGCTCGTCACCTGCCGGGTGACCGCGCCGGAACCGGCGATGGGCAGCAGGACGGCCAGCAGGAGCGCAACGAGGCCGGCGGCGATGACGGCGGCGACCCCACGGTGGGCCGGCGAGGTCGCGTGGTCCCTGCTCGGACCGATGGGGCTGCGCGTCACCATGAGCGCGAAGAGGACGAGGACGACGATGGCGCCGACGTAGACGAGCAGCTGCACGAGGGCGACGATCTCGGCCCCGAGAACAAGGTAGACGCCCGCCAGCGAGCCGAGGGCGACGACGAGCCACAAGGCTGCGTGGACGATGTGCCGGGTCGTCACGGCGAGCAGCGCGCCGGCCAGCGCCAGAAGGCCGAAGCCGACGAGCGCGACGTCCAATGCCGTCACGACGTCTCCTCCTCGGGCGCGACCGGGGGCTCGGCCGGAACGGCAGGCTCGGGCGGTTCGGGCGGTGCAGCCGGCTCGGCGTCGCGCGTCGCGGGGGTCGCCGCGTCGGTCGTCGCGTCGGTCGGAGCGCCCGCGGCGGCCTCGGGTGCGGGACGCTCGGCGCGTGCGGGGCGGTCCCCGCCCGCTGGACGCTCCCGTCGCACTGGAGCCTCACCGGCCGCCGAGACGGCCCCGGTGGCGTCGCCAGCGGCAGCCGCGGGACGCGGGACCCGAGGCGGTTTGTTGGCCGACACCACCTCGGCGGCGTCCGGCGCCCGCTCGTCGAGGGCGGGCGGCACCGGTACCGTCTGCACCCACTGGCCGAGCCGCTCCTTCTCATGGAGCAGGTCCTGGATGTCGAACTCGGCATACTCGAACTGAGGGCTCCAGTAGAGCGCGTCGAACGGGCACACCTCGACGCAGATACCGCAGTACATGCACAGGGCGTAGTCGATGGCGAAGCGGTCGAGCACGTTGCGCTGCCGCTCGCGACCACCGGGCGTCGTCGCCGGGATCGTCTCCTTGTGGCCCTCGATGTAGATGCACCAGTCGGGACACTCGCGCGCGCAGAGCATGCACGAGGTGCAGTTCTCCTCGACGAGCGCGATGACCCCGCGGGAGCGCGGCGGCAGGTCGGGACGGGCGTCCGGGTACTCGTGCGTGACGGCTGGACGCGCCATCGTCTTCATCGTGATGCCGAGCCCCTTGAAGACCCCCGGGAGGAAGCCACGCTCGCTCATCGCATCATCACCACCCCAACGGCCGTGATCAGGAGCTGGACCAGCGCGAGCGGCACGAGGACGAGCCAGGCGAACCGCTGAAGCTGGTCCTCACGCAACCGTGGCCACGAGTTGCGGAACCAGAGGAACAGGAAGGCGATGGGCACCGCCTTGAGGATCGTCCAGAGCCACCCGAGCGGTCCGGACCATGGGCCGTGCCAGGCGCCGAGGAACATGACGGACATGAGCAGCGACATGAGGACGATGCCCGCATACTCGGCAAGGAGGAACAGTGCGAACCTCAGGCCGGAGTACTCGGTGTACGGCCCGAAGACGATCTCGCTGTCGGCGAGCGGCATGTCGAACGGCGGTCGCTGGATCTCCGCGCAGCCGCCTGCGAGGAAGACGAACGCGGCGGGGAGCTGCCAGAGGAGCCACCAGGGACGCCATTCCGTCGCGATGCCCGTCAGGGACAGTGTGCCGGCGGCGAGGGCCACGGAGGCCACGGCGAGCACCATCGGCAGCTCGTAGGCGATGAGCTGGGCGGCCGACCGGAGACCGCCGAGGAGGGAGTACTTGTTGGCGCTCGCCCACCCGGCCATGAGACCGCCGAGGACACCGACCGCCGTCGCCGCCAGGACGACCACGGCGCTGGCAGGGGCGTCGGCGCCGACGATCGACGGCGAGAGGGGCACGACGGCGAGGGCGACGAGGTACGGGATGAGGGCGAGGGACGGCGCGAGGCGGAAGACGCCCTTGTCCGCGGCGGTCGGGAGCAGGTCGTCCTTCTGGACGAACTTGGCCGCGTCGGCAATGAGCTGAGCCCAGCCATGGAAGCCACCGGCATACATGGGCCCGAGCCGAGCCTGCATGTGCGCCATGACCTTGTGCTCCATGAAACCGACGAGGAGCGGAAGGACGAGGAACGCCGCGAGGACGGCGACGGACCGAAGGACGACCTCCCACACGCTCATCGCGGCCCCCATTCGGGCTCCGGGACCCCGGGAGCCTGGATCTTCTTGCGGGCCGGGGCCGTGCCGCCGTGCCCCTCACCGGGCTCCTTGCCGCCGGGCCACGCCTTCGAGGCCCGTGAGGCCAGCATGAAGGACTTCCGCAAGGGGGTGCCGACGAAGCCGTCGGGCAGGAGGAGGGGGCGTAGGCCGAGGCGGGTGTGGTCGAGGAACCCGTCGAACGGGATCCCGAACATCTCGAAGGTCTCACGCTCGTGGAACGCCGCGCCCGCGAAGAGGCCGGTGATGCTGCCGAGGGCCTCGCCGTCGGGGACCCGCGTCGTCAGCCGGACCGCCCGCAGTGCACCCGGGGTTGACCCGTCGACGAGCCGGACGACGACATCGAAGCCGGGGCGCTGCTCGTCATAGGTCCGGTCGACGGCCGACAGCCAGTCGAAGAAGTCGAACCCGCGTGCCCGTGAGTCCGCAACGGCCACAACCCATTCGGCGGGCTCGACCGTGAGCGTCTCGTCGGGGACCCTTGTGCTCATGGGCGGCTCACCAGGCCCCTTGTCACCTCAGGCGCCGTCGCCCTCCGGTGGCCGGCGTAGGTGCGGCGCTGCTTCTCGGCGAGCCCGGCGGAGCTGAGGGTCTCGCCGGCGATCTTCTCCTGCAGCCGGATGATCCCCTGCAGGAGCGACTCCGGCCGGGGCGGGCAGCCGGGCACGTAGACGTCGACGGGGATGATCTGGTCGACCCCCTTCGTCACCGAGTAGCTGTCCCAGTACGGGCCGCCCGAGTTGCTGCAGGATCCGAAGGAGATGACGTACTTCGGCTCGGCCATCTGGTCGTAGAGGCGACGGACGGCCGGCCCCATCTTGTCCGTCACGGTGCCGGACACGATCATGAGGTCGGCCTGCCGCGGGCCGGGTGCGAACGGGATGACCCCGAGGCGGATGAAGTCGTGGTTGCTCGCCGAACCGGCGATGAACTCGATCGCGCAGCACGCAAGCCCGAAGTTGAACACCCAGAGGCTGTAGCGCCGGCCCCAGTTGAGGACGACCTTGATCGGCTTCGGGGCGTGCTCGGAGACCGGGCCGAGCTTGGGCATCGGCAGGTCAACGCTCATGCTTGTCACCTTATCGACGGGCGGTCAGGTCCAGTGGAGCAGTCCGCGCCGCGCCGTATGCGCCAGACCGACGACGAGAACCCCGACGAAGATACCCATCTCGACGAGCGAGGCGACGCCGAGGTGCGCGTCACGCAGGACGTAGGCCCACGGGAAGAGAAAGACGGCGTCGACGGCGAAGATGACGTAGAGGAACGCGTATGCCAGGTAGCGCACGTGGACCTGCGCCCAGCCGGTGCCGACGGGGTCCACGCCGGACTCGTACGTCCGCAGGGTTGCGGGGATCGGTGCGTTCGGCGCGAGCATCCAGCGGGCCAACAGCGCGACGACCACCAGGAGGATGCCGGCCAGGACGACACCGCCGAGCACCACATATGCCGTCATGTCGGCAAGGCTACAGCGGTCGGACCCTCGCCTTGCGCACGGCCCCGGCGGTCGCGCCTGCGTGCATCGACGGACATGCGTATGCGTTCGGAAAGCGATGTGGGGACAGGCGATTCGCCTGTCCCCACATCTTGTGTCACCTCGCCGTCACGTGGTGCGGCGCGCCGGCGCGGTGGTCCCGGTGCGGCGGTACCAGTCACGCCAGATGAGCTTGTGGACCGGAATCCATCTCGGGATGTTGCGCAGGCCGGGGATGAGCGGCACCAGCGCGAGCCCGAGGGTGAGCACCATCATGAGACCCCACACGAGGGCATCGGCGTTGTCGGAGCTCTTGAACGGCTCGACCTGGTACCAGAAGGTGTAAAGCCACAGCCACGGCTGCCCCGGGTAGTTGCCCGTCTCGTTCATCATGCCCCACTGGTCTCCGCCGAGGCTGCTCGCGCGCGCCCTGTCCTCGACCGCAGAGCCGTCGGCGAGAAGGAGCAGCTTGCGGGTCGGGTCGAACCCGTAGAACGAGGTGCTGACCTGCTGCTCGAGACCGCCCTCGGCGGCGACCTTGGCGTACGACGCCATCATCGCCGGGACCGGGCCGTAGTCGCCCGACGGGACCTTCGTGGGGTCGCCGCCGACCTTGTCGTCGCTGAGCGCCTTGTAGTAGTCGCCGGCCCACTTGGTCTGCTGGTCGGCGGACGCCTTGCTCCACGTGTCGAGGTTCGCCGTCAGGGCGCTGTCGCCCTGGACGTCCTTCAGCGGGTTGATGACGAAGTCGTTGGCCGCGTCGATGGGGTGGGTGACACCGCCCCACTTCTGCAGGGGGATACCGAGCAGGTTCTGCCCGTCCGAGGCGTTGTTGTAGGGCGGGCCGTAGCCGGCCGTCCCGGAGTCACCGGAGAGCTCCCCGGTCGCCGTCAGGATGACGTCGTTGGGGTTGGCCTTGGCCCAGTCCTGGATGGTCATGGCCTTCTCGTCCGGCGAGCCGAAGACGGCGCCGAGGACGATGGTCAGCAGCGAGACACCGACGAGCGCGAGGACGAACTCCTTGACGAGGTCGTACGGGCGCGTGGGGAAGATATGCGAGTCGGGCGTTCCGTCACCCTTGCGGCGCGGGCTCATGCCGAGACCTCCTTCGCGTCGATGGGCGGGACGACGCCCTTACGGCGCACGAGGATGACGTGCGCGACGGTGATGAACCCGACGGCGATCGGCAGCAGCACGACGTGGAAGAGGAGCATCTGCCCGGTGTTGGTCACGTTGAAGAACGCACCGATGCCGACGGAGTTCATGCCGTCCTTGGCCTGGGTGCTGATCCACTGGCTGTCGAAGTTCGTCTGGACGAGGTAGCCGGTGAAGGCCGTGCCCACGGAGGCGAGGAAGGTGACGACGCCCGTGACCCACGTCAGGGTGCGACCACCACGCCATGCCGCCATCCAGAACTTCCCCCACAGGTGGATGACCATGAAGAAGAAGAAGAGCTCGACCGACCACAGGTGGAGGCTGTTGACGTAGTGGCCGATGCTCGAGGTGTGCCACCACTCGATGCCGCCGAGGCTGAGGATGCAGCCGGTGACGAGAACGACGAGGAACGAGGCGAGGGTGAGGACGCCGAAGACGTAGATCCACGACGCGACGTAGGCCGGCTGGCGGTCAGGCAGCGCCTGGCCCTCCGGCACGGTGTGGGCGATCCGGTCGCGCAGGCGGACCGTCCAGCTCGTCGTGCTCATGCGTCCACCCCGTCGTCCGTCTCGGTGGGTCGCGCCGCCGAAACGGCGGCGTCCGACCCACGGTGTGGCATCGGGATGAGGATCGCGGCGATGAAGACGACGATCATCAGCACGATGATGAGAAAGTTAGCGAGGGATATGTGGATGACACCCCAGTCGAGGTATCGCCCGGCACTGCCGGCTGAGGCCAACAGAGGCACCATATGGCGAGGTCCTTCCGGATAGGAGGGCGCGGAAATAGGCCCGCGTCCATCTGCGCGGTTGTTGTGTATTCAATTTTCGAGTGCTAAGTAGAGCGCAGGACGTCGGCGCCGGGAAGGGTTCACACCCTCTTGCCAGGAAGCCCGAAGGTTACCCGAAGGTACGCGTGAGCGGGCGACCTCCGGTTTTCCGCCTCGGCTCCAGTCCAGAAGCCTCGCCCGTATGGTGGGCCCATGGTGTCCGCCGACACGTTCGAGATGTTCGGCGACGGCATCGGCGCCGCCGCGACCGTGCTCAGGGCTAACGCCGGCGCCGTACCGTTGTCGACGCCGGTCCCGACGTGCCCCGGCTGGACCGTGCTGGACCTCCTGGCCCATCAAGGGATGGTCCACCGGTGGGCAGCGGCCACGATCCGCGGCGAGGACGCGGGCGACGGCTCCGACGCGGAGGCGGAGGGCCGCGCCTGCGCCGACATCCTCGACTGGTTCGACGCGGGCGCGACGGCGCTGCTGCAGGCGCTCGCGGACGCACCCGTCGACCTCGACGTCCCGTTCTTCCTCCGGAACGCGCCGGCTCCTCGGCTGGCGTGGGCGCGCCGCCAGTGTCACGAGACGACGATCCACGCCGTCGATGCGATGGCGGCCCGGCTCGGTCGTCCGCCGCTGGGGGGCCAGACGTGGGTCACGGCACCGCTCGCCGCCGACGGGGTCGACGAGCTGATCCTCGGGTTCCTCCCCCGTCGGCGTTCCCGGTTGCGTTCCCCCTCACCACTGACCATCGCGGTCCGGGCGACGGACACGGACGCGGCGTGGACCATCGACGTCTCCGACGAGCCACCCCGCGCCCGGCGAGGCGCGCCGAGCCACCACCCGGACGCCACCTTTGCAGGGACCGCGACGGACCTCTACCTCGGCCTGTGGAACCGGGCAGACGGCCCGAGTGTCGAGGGCGACGCAGCAGCGCTCACCCTCTGGCACACCACGATGCGCGTGAGCTGGTGACCGAGGCCGAGGCGGCTTGGCCACTCGCCGACCTGCGCCCCGACGCAATGTGGACCGTGGTCCGCGGACGCAGGTCGGCGGCATACCATGTCGGACGGCTCGTTGACGTCCCACGGGCCTTCGACCGACCACGGAAGCCGCCTGCGAATGACAAGCAAGTCCGTCCAGCAGGTCGACCGAGTCGTCATCCGTTTCGCTGGAGACTCCGGCGACGGCATGCAGCTGACCGGCGACCGCTTCACGTCCGAGACCGCCGCTATCGGCAACGACCTCGCGACACTGCCCAACTACCCGGCCGAGATCCGGGCACCTCAGGGCACGATCCCCGGCGTGAGCAGCTTCCAGCTGCACTTCGCCGACCACCACGTGCTGACCCCCGGTGACGCGCCCGACGTGCTCGTGGCGATGAACCCCGCGGCGCTCAAGGCGAACATGGCAGACATGCCCCGAGGGTCGACGATCATCGTCAACACCGACGAGTTCACCAAGCGCAACCTCGCCAAGGTCGGCTACGCGGAGAGCCCCGTGGCGGATGGCTCCCTCGAAAGCTGGCACGTGCATGCCCTGCCGCTGACGTCGATGACGGTCCAGGCGCTTGCCGAGTTCGACGCGCTGACGAAGAAGGACAAGGAGAGGGCGAAGAACATGTTCGCCCTCGGCCTGCTCAGCTGGCTGTACAACCGGTCGACGACGGGCACCGAGGCATTCCTCCACAAGAAGTTCGGGGCGAACCCGGACATCCTCCAGGCCAACCTCAAGGCGCTGCGCTCGGGCTGGAACTACGGCGAGACGACCGAGGACTTCGCCGTCTCGTATGTCGTCAACCCGGCGGAGATGAGTCCGGGTACCTACCGGAACGTCACGGGGAACGCGGCGACGGCATACGGGATGGCCGCCGGCGCCCTGCGGACCGGCCGCCCGCTGGCCCTCGGGTCCTATCCGATCACCCCGGCGAGCGACATCCTTCACGTCCTGTCCGGGCTCAAGCAGCTCGGCGTCACGACGATGCAGGCCGAGGACGAGATCGCCGGGATCGGCATGGCTCTCGGCGCCGCGTTCGCCGGCGCCATCGCCCTGACGACGACCTCGGGACCGGGCCTCGCGCTGAAGTCCGAGACGATCGGCCTGGCCATCTCCCTCGAGCTTCCCCTCGTCATCGTCGACGTCCAGCGCGGCGGTCCGAGCACCGGGCTGCCAACGAAGACCGAGCAGGCGGACCTGCTCCAGGCGATGTTCGGCCGCAACGGCGAGGCTCCGTGCGTCGTCCTGGCTCCCCAGTCCCCGGTCGACTGCTTCGACATGTCCGTCGAGTCGATCCGCCTGGCGACGAAGTACATGACCCCCGTAATCCTCCTGACCGACGGCTACCTCGCCAACGGCTCCGAGCCGTGGCTCGTGCCGCAGGTCGACGACCTGCCGGACCTGACGGTCCACCTGGCCACAAAGCTCAACGGCACCGACGCCGCGGGCAACAAGGTGTTCCACCCGTTCCTGCGCGACCCGGAGACGTTGGCGCGGCCGTGGGCCGTGCCGGGCACGCCGGAGCTCGAGCACCGCATCGGCGGCATCGAGAAGGCCGACGTGACGGGCGCCATCTCCTACGACCCGGACAACCACGACCACATGACCCGGCTGCGGGCGGCCAAGATCGACGGCATCGCCAAGGACATCCCCGCCCTCGAGGTCGAGGACCCGAGCGGTGAGGCCGACGTCCTCGTGCTCGGCTGGGGGTCGACGTACGGCCCGGTCGCCGCGGCCGTCCGCGCCGTCCGCAACGGCGGCGGGAAGGTCGCTCGCGCGCACCTGCGGCACCTCAACCCCTTCCCCGCCAACACCGGCGAGGTGCTCAAGCGTTACTCGCACGTCATCGTGCCCGAGATGAACAGTGGCCAGCTGGCCCTGCTGCTTCGGGCCAAGTACCTCGTCGACATCGACTCCTACACATCGGTCCGCGGACTGCCGTTCTCGACGGTCGAGCTCGCCGATGTCCTGGGCCGCGCCGTCGGCGTGACCACCGCCGAGAAGGAGACCACCCGATGACCGCCGTCGACCTCGAGACCCCGCGCCTCGGCTACGCCGACGTGCCGCGCCTAGCGGACGGAGAGAAGCTCACCCGCAAGGACTTCACGTCCGACATGGAGGCTCGCTGGTGCCCCGGCTGTGGGGACTACGCCATCCTCTCGACCGTCCAGGGCATGCTCCCCGACCTCGGGCTCAAGCGCGAGAACGTCGTCTTCGTCTCCGGCATCGGCTGCTCGTCCCGCTTCCCGTACTACGTCGAGACGTACGGCATGCACTCGATCCACGGGCGTGCGCCGGCCATCGCGACGGGGATCGCGACGACGCGTAGCGACCTGTCCGTCTGGGTCGTCACGGGGGACGGTGACGCCCTCTCCATCGGCGGCAACCATCTCATCCACGCCCTCCGTCGCAACGTCAACCTCAAGATCCTCCTGTTCAACAACCGGATCTATGGCCTGACGAAGGGCCAGTACTCGCCGACCTCGGAGCAGGGCAAGATCACCAAGTCCTCCCCCATGGGCTCGGTCGACCACCCGTTCAACCCGGTGTCGCTGGCCCTCGGGGCGGACGCGACGTTCGTCGCCCGCTCGACGGACACCGACCGCGCGCACCTGTCGTCGATCCTCAAGGCCGCCGCCGACCACCGCGGAACGGCCTTCGTCGAGATCTACCAGAACTGCCTCATCTTCAACGACGGTGCGTTCGTCGCCGTCAAGGACCGGGAGCAGCAGCAGGAGCGCGCCGTCTGGCTGACCGACGGCCAGCCCGTGGCCGTGGGCCCGGAGGGCAACCGCCGGGTGCTCGTCCGCGACGCCGCGGGGCACGTTGCGTACGTGCCCGAGGCGGAGGCGGACCCGACCCGCGTCGTCGTCCACGACGAGCACGCGGAGGACCCGGGCCAGGCGTTCGCCATCTCCCGCCTCGACGACGCCGAGATGTCGACGGTCCCCCTCGGCATCTTCCGCAACGTCTCGCGCCCGACGTACGACGACGGCGTCCGCGCCCAGATCGCGACGGCGACGGGGCGGCTCGGTCACGAGGCCGGATCGGACGACCTGCGCAAGGTGCTCCTCGGCAACGACACGTGGACGGTCGGGTGACGGCGGAGGAGGAACGCGCCGGTACGGCATACGGTCTCCTCGCCTACGGGCTCTGGGGCCTCTTCCCCCTCTTCTTCGTTGCCCTGCGGCCCGCGGGGTCGTGGGAGATCCTCGGCCACCGCGTCGTGTGGACGTTCGTCGTCTGCGCGGTCGTCCTCCTGATCCGGCGTGACCTCGCGTGGGCGCGGCGGCTGCGATCCCCACGGCTCGCGGCCGCCGTCGTCGCGGCGGCGCTGCTCATCGCGACGAACTGGGTCATCTACGTCTTCTCCGTCCTCAGCGACCGGACGTACGAGGCGGCCCTCGGGTACTTCCTCAACCCACTCGTCACCGTCGCCCTCGGCGTCGTCGTCCTGCGCGAGCGGCTCCGGCCGCTGCGGTGGGCGGCGGTCGGTGTCGGCGTGGTCGCGGCGGTCGTGCTCACCGTCGGCGGGGGCTCCTTCCCGTGGATCTCGCTCAGCCTCGCCGTGACGTTCGGCCTCTACGGTCTCGTCAAGAAGCAGGTCGGTGCCCGGCTCGACGCGATGCACTCGCTGGCGGCGGAGACGGCCGTCCTCATGCCCATCGCGCTCCTCATCCTTGGGCTCGTCGCCGCGCACGGAGGGCAGACCTTCCTCCACGGCGGGCAGCACACGGCGTTGTTGCTGTCGGCGGGACCCGTCACGGCGGCGCCGCTGCTCCTCTTCGCCGCCGCGGCACGCCGGATCCCCCTCGTCACCGTCGGCCTCATCCAGTTCATCACCCCCGTCCTCCAGCTGCTCTGCGGTGTCGTGCTGCTGCACGAGCACGTGGCCAGCGGCCTGTGGGTCGGCTTCGCCATCGTCTGGGTCGCTCTCCTCCTCCTCAGCGTCGACTCGCTCGTCAGCCGCACGGGGCGAGGGATCGAGGCGGTCGAGCCGGGCACCGCCTAACGGCGCCGTCCTGGGCCAGAGGTCGCCCCCCTAGGATCTCGTCACATGGCCAACCCGCTGCTCGAACCGAGCACGCTCCCCTTCTCCTTGCCGCCGTTCCTGAGCATCACCGAGGACGACTACGGCCCGGCGCTCGAGGCCGGCATGGCCGAGCAGCGCGCGGAGATCGAGGCCATCGCGACCAGCGCCGAGCCGCCGACCTTCGACAACACCCTCGTCGCCCTCGAGCGGAGCGGCCGCCTCCTCGACCGGGCCCTCCGGTGCTTCGCGACGGCTACCCAGGCCATGGCGACCCCGCGGATCCGTGACCTCGACGAGGAGTACTCCCCCAAGCTCGCCGCGCACGTCGACGCCGTCCAGCTCGACCCGCGCATCCACGCGCGGGTCAAGGCTGTTCACGACGACCACCGCGCGATGGCCGCCCTCGACGCCGAGTCACGGCGTCTCGTCGAGCGCTACCTCACCGAGATGACCGTCGCCGGCGCCGGCCTCGACGCGTCGGCGACCGCGCGCCTCAGGGACCTCAACGAGCGCCTCGCCTCGTTGACGTCGCGCTTCCAGAACGACGTCCTCGCCGGGATGACCGACGGGGCGCTCCACGTCGAGGAGCAGTCGGCGCTCGCGGGGCTGAGCCGCAGCGAGGTGTCGGCGGCGGCCGCAGCAGCGGCCGCGCGCGGGCTCGACGGCTACGTCGTCACGCTGGGCAACACGAGCGGCCACCCGTGGCTCGCGAGCCTTGACGACCGCGACGTGCGCGCCCGGCTCCAGCAGGCGCAGGTCAGCCGGGGTACCCACGGCGACGACCACGACACCCGGGCGACGGTCATCGAGATCACCCGCCTGCGCGCCGAGCGCGCCGGCCTGCTCGGCTACCCGTCGCACGCCGCCGCCCGGTTGGCCGACTCGACGGCCGGAACCCCGGCGCAGGTCAACGACCTGCTCGGCACGCTGGCGCCGCTGGCAGCCCGCAACGCCGCCCGCGAGCAGGAGGCGCTGGAGTCACGGGCCGGACATCCGGTCGAGGCGCACGACTGGGCCTACTACAGCGAGCGCGAGCGGGCTGCGGCCTACAACGTCGACCTCGCCGCGCTGCGACCCTACTTCGAGGCCGGCCGCGTGCTGGCTGACGGCGTCTTCTTCGCGGCGAACCGGCTCTTCGGCGTCACCTTCCACCAGCGGGACGACCTGACCGGATATCACCCGGAGGTGCGCGTCTTCGAGGTACGGGAGGAGGACGGGACGCCCATCGGTCTCTACCTGCTCGACCTCTATACGCGCGAGGCGAAGAAGGGGGGCGCGTGGATGGACAGCCTCGTCAGCCAGAGCGGCCTCCTCGAGCAGCCGTACGCCGTCGTCACCAACAACCTCAACGTCCCCAAGCCGGCTGACGGGGAGCCGACACTGCTGACCTACGACGAGGTCACAACGCTCTTCCACGAGTTCGGGCACGCGCTCCACGGGCTCCTCGCCCGCGTGAGGTACCCGCACTTCAGCGGGACCAGTGTCTTCCGCGACATCGTCGAGTACCCGAGCCAGGTCAACGAGATGTGGATGCTCTGGCCCGAGGTCGTCGCACACTACGCCGCACACGTCGATACGGGCGAGCCGCTGCCGGCGGAGGTTGTCGAGCGGATGACGACCGCGCGGGCGTTCGGCGAGGGCTTCGCGACGAGCGAGTACCTCGGCGCGGCGATCCTCGACCAGGCGTGGCACGCGCTGGCGCCGGGCGCGGCCGTCGCGGACGCGGACGCGTTCGAGCGGCAGGTCCTCGCCGCCGCCGGTCTCGACAACCCCGCCGTCCCGCCGCGGTACCGGACGGCGTACTTCGCCCATGCGTTCAGCTCCGACTACGACGCGAGCTACTACGCCTACCTGTGGAGCGAGGTGCTCGATGCGGACACGGTCGCGTGGTTCGAGGAGAACGGGGGTCTGACCCGGGACAACGGCGAGCGCTATCGCCGGTACATCATCGGGGTCGGCGGCTCGGCCGACCTCCTCGCGTCCTACCGCGCGTTTCGTGGCGACGACCCGGACATCCGGCACCTGCTGCGCCGTCGGGGCCTGGAATAGAGGCGACGCGGTCCGGCGGCCCCACAGGACGGTCCCGAGATCCTCACAGGGTCGCCATAGGCGTGCGCTAGCCGCGTTGCAGACCGGCGCCCTACGTTCGCCGCGTGAACAGGTCCTCCACGGTTGCCGGTGGGCATACGCTCGGCCGCACCCTCCTCCTCGCGGCGCTCGCCGTCGTCCTCGTCGCGGCGGGCGCCGGCGGAGGATGGTGGTGGGCCCGGCGGGCCGACGCGGCGACGGTGGCGACGGCGCGCACGGAGCTCGTCGCCGCCACCGTCGGCACGGTCAGCCAGACGGTCGCCGCGACCGGGACCATCGAGCCGGCCCACGAGGCGACGGTCTCGTTCCAGACGAGCGGCACCGTCACGTCCGTCAAGGTCACCGCCGGCGACAGGGTGACCGCGGGTGAGACGCTCGCGACGCTCGACCCGACAACACTCCAGAACGCGGTCGCCCTCGCCGCGGCCAGCGTCACCGCGGCGCAGAGCCAGGCGGCCTCCGCGACGACGACGGCCACGGCCCAGGCGCAGGCCCAGCTCGCCTCAGCCGAGCAGCAGCTGTCCCAGGCCAAGGCGAACCTCGTCGCCGCGACCTTGACGGCGCCGATCTCGGGGATCATCTCCAACGTCGGGCTCAGCGTCGGGTCCACGGTCGGCTCGAGCTCCTCGTCCTCCCTCGGCGCGTCGGGCTCCGGCTCCTCCGGTGCGTCCGGCTCGAACGGTGGCACCGGCTTCAGCGGCTCCTCCTCCTCCGGGGGCGGGACCGGGTCGGGTTCGTCCTCCGGCACGTCCAGCTCGATCGTCATCGTCGACCCGACCTCCTGGGTCGTCAACGCGACCGTCGGCGCCGGGGAGCTCGGCCGGCTGAAGAAGAACCTCCAGGCGACCATGACGGCCCAGGGGGCGACCCCGTCGACGGCGATCTTCGGCACGGTCTCGTCGGTCGGCATCGTCGCCACGTCGAGCTCGAGCGGGAGCGCCGTGTTCCCCGTGACGATCGCCGTGACGGGAGACCCCCCGGGGATCTACGCGGGCACGAGCGTCGACGTCGCCATCACGACCAAGGTCCTCCCGAACGTGCTGACCATCCCGACGGCGGCCCTGTCGTCGGCGGGTGGCCAGATCGTCGTCCACGTCAGCAAGAACGGCCGGACGGCGACGGTGCCGGTGACCATAGGCGGGATCTACGGAACGACGACCCAGGTCACCAAAGGCCTGTCCGCGGGGGATGAGGTCGTCGTCACCGTGCGGTCGTTCGGCGGCACCGGCACGACGCGCAGGAGCGGCGCCGGAACCGTCGGGCGTGGGGCCGGCTTCGGCGCCGGCACGGGGTTCGGCGGCGGGAGCGGCTTTGGTGGCGGGTTCGGCAGCGGCCGCGGCTGAGGGACGACGATGACGCTCCCGGACGCACCGTCCACCCACGCCCTCCCGGGCCCAGCCACACGAGTGACGACCGAGCCGATCCTGCGGCTCGAGCGGGTCGGGAAGACGTACTCCACCGGGGCGGTGACCGTCGAGGCCCTCCGAGGCGTCGACCTCAGCGTCGAGGCCGGCGAGTTCGTCTCGATCAGCGGCCCCTCCGGGTCCGGCAAGTCGACCCTCATGCACATCATCGGCTGCCTCGACGTGCCGACCACCGGCACCTACCGGCTCACCGGGGAGGACGTCTCCCGGATGCGGGAGGACCAGCTTGCCGAGATCCGCAACCGCCGGATCGGTTTCGTCTTCCAGCAGTTCAACCTCCTGCCGACGATGAGCGCCTGGCGCAACGTCGAGCTGCCCCTCGTCTACGGCGGCGTACCCCGGGCCGAGCGCCGGCAGCGCGCCCTCGAGGCACTGGCCAAGGTCGGGCTCGCCGACCGGGTCGACCACCGTCCCGGTGAGCTCTCCGGGGGCCAGCAGCAGCGCGTCTCGGTGGCACGCGCCCTCGTGACGGACCCACAGCTCATCCTCGCCGACGAGCCGACCGGCAACCTCGACTCGCGGTCCACCGAGGATGTTCTCAACCTCTTCTCGGACCTGCACGGCCAGGGGCGCACGATCGTCCTCATCACCCACGAAGCCGACGTCGCCGCCCGGGCCCGACGGGCGACGGTGATGCGCGACGGGGTCCTCAGCGCGGCCGAGGGGGCTGTCGCATGACGTGGCTCGAGACGCTGTGGACGGCCGTCGACGCCATCCGGACGCGCCGGATGCGGTCCGCCCTCACCATGCTGGGCATCCTCATCGGCATCGCCGCGGTCATGCTGACGGTGGGACTCGGGCAGGGGGCCCAGCAGTCCGTAGCCGCCCAGATCGACAAGCTCGGCTCGAACCTGCTTATCGTCTCGGCGGGCAGTACGACGAGCCTGTCCGGTCTGCGCGGCGGCCGGGGGTCGGCGACGACGCTGACCGCCGCCGACGCGGCGATGCTCGGCGACCGCGAGGTCGCCCCGGACATCGCTGCCGTCGCGCCCTCGTCCCAGACGTCGTCGACACTGGTCGGCAACGGCACCAACTGGACGACGAGCGTCATCGGCTCGACCCCCTCATGGCTGTCGGTCCGGGCCCGGTCGATCGCGTCCGGTCGCTTCTTCACCACCCAGGAGCTCAACACGTCCGAACCCGTCGTCGTGCTCGGCGCCGAGACGGCGTCGGACATCTTCGGTGCCCGCGGCGCGGTCGGGCAGAGCGTCACCATCGGTTCGCAGCCCTTCACCGTCATCGGCGTCCTCGCCACCGTCGGCTCGACCGTGGGCGGCGACCAGGACGACCTCGCCATCGTCCCCATGACGACGTACGCAGCCTCCATCTCCCCCTCCAGCGGCACGTCCGTGTCGTCGATCTATCTCGAGGCGCGCAGCAGCGCACGCCTGTCCGCGGCATACCAGGAAGCGGACAACGCCCTCCTGACGGCGCACGGCGTCAACGCGACAACCGCCGACTTCTCCCTGAACAGCCAGCAGTCGATCGTCGCGACGGCGACGACGACGGCGCGGACGCTGACGGTGCTCCTCGCCGGGATCGCCGCCATCTCGCTCCTCGTCGGCGGCATCGGGGTCATGAACATCATGCTCGTCTCCGTCACCGAGCGGATCCGCGAGATCGGGCTGCGCAAGGCGCTCGGCGCGACACCGGGAGCCATCCTGCGGCAGTTCCTCACCGAGGCGAGCCTGCTCGGCGTCGCCGGGGGCCTGCTCGGCATCGCCCTCGGCGTCGTCGGCGCCATGGTGCTCCCGTCCGTCCTGCGGCAGCCGGTCACCGTGTCGACGACCGCGGCCCTGGCGGCCCTGGTCATCTCCCTCGTCATCGGCATCGTCGCCGGGGTCTACCCCGCGACCCGGGCCGCCCGCCTGTCCCCGATCGACGCTCTCCGGAGCGAGTGAAGGAGTCCTCATGACCACGACGACGAAGGCACTGACGTATGCCCTCGCAGGCGCCGCGCTCGCCCTCGGTCTCGGCGCCTGCGGGTCCGCGACGGGCTCCGCCGCCGCCGCGGGGTCGACGGCCACCGGGAGCGGGTCCGGCGCGCCCGCCGCCAGGGGCGGCGGCTTCGACGGAGGAGGCCAGCTTCCGGGCGCCAGCGGCCTCATCGCCGCCGTGAGCGGCACGACGCTCCAGGTCCAGGACAGTACCCAGCAGACCGCCGTGACCTACACGTCGTCGACGAGGATCACCGACCAGGTGCGCACGACGGCCGCGGCACTTAAGGTCGGCGACTGCGTGACGGCGCGCCCGGCGAGGTCCTCCGCGACGGCGACGACGCGACCGACGACGATCGAGGCCGCCACGGTCCAGGTCATCCCCTCGACGAACGGCTCCTGCGTGTTCGGCGGTAACGGGTTCGCGGGGAACCGGCCGGTCGGCGTGCCGACCGGCATACCGACGCCGTCCGGCACGCGCACCTTCGGCGGCAACCGCACCTTCGGTGGCTTCGGCGCCTACGGCACCGTCGCGTCGCTGGGCAGCGGCAGCTTCACGATGGCCGAGTCGACTCGCCCGAGCTCGACCGGCTCGAGCCCGCCGCCGCGGACCATCGTCGTCACGTATGCCGCGACGACGGTCTTCGAGACGACACGGCCTGTCACAGCGGCGGCGATCAAGGTCGGCGAGTGCGCCCGCGCCCTGGGCACGATGGACGACACCGGCGCCATCGCGGCGACGTCGCTCGCCCTCTCCCCGGCCACCAACGGGTCGTGCAGAACCGGCTTCGGAGGCCGTCGCGGTGCCTGACCTCCGGGCACGGCGGACGCTCAAGGGAGTCGGAAGCGGTGTCGCGCTCGCACTCGTCGGCGCCGGGGCCTACATCGCCCTGGCACCCGGCTCCAGCCAGGCCTCGACGGCCGACCTCGTCACGGCGACCGCTGCGCGGGCCACCGTCTCCCAGACCCTCACCCTGTCCGGGTCCGTCCAGCGCACCGGGCAGGACTCGGTCTCCTTCCCGGCCAGCGGCCGCGTGACGGCGGTCAAGGTGGCCGTGAGTGAGCCGGTCACGACCGGGCAGGTGCTGGCGACGATGGACACGACGGGTCTCCAGCAGTCCGTGACGGTCGCCGAGGCGAACCTCGTCGCAGCCCAGGCCGCACTCGAGGCGAGCACGACGGCGGTCACCACCTCGTCGACGTCGGCCGCCGCGACGACGACGGTGCCGAGCACGTCCGCGTCCTCCGGCACGACGCGGGCGGCCGCCCGAACGGGCTCGGCCGCGAGGGGTCCCGTCCTCAGCACGGCGGCGGCGCACCGGTCGACCACGACCGTGGCCACCCTCCTCTCGGCAGCGCAGACCGCCTGTGCGCCTCTCGGCGTGACCGCCACCGATGGAGGCGGGGCCCGGTCCCGGCCGACGTCGACGACGACGCCGACCCCGGTCTCCACCTCGAGCACGACGTCGACATCGTCGCCGACGTCGACGACCGGCACGATGACGACGACAGGCACCTCGACCACGGCAACCACGTCGAGCATGACGACGGCCCCCATGCCCACGCCCACGGTGAGCACGACGTCCATCCCGACGCCACCGGCGACCGGGCCAGCCGCGCAGCAGCTCCACGCGTGCATCGCCGCCTTGAGCTCGGTCATGACGGCGGCAAAGAGGTCAGCCCAGGTCATGGACCGGCTCATCTCGGCCATCGACATGGCGGCGACGGCGCTGCAGAGCCAGTCAGCCGTCCAGGGTCAGTCCTCCGCGAGCGGTCCCATGACGGCCCGCACCTCCGGCGCGCGTGCCTCCGCCTCGAACGGCTCCGGCGCGACCGGCGCCGGTGGCCTCGGGTCGACGGCCGGCGCCGAGGTCACCGTCCTGAGGGACGAGCAGGCCCTCGCAGGGGCGCAGCAGGCCCTGGCCGGCGCGACGCTCACCTCCCCGATCGACGGGACGATCGGGGAGGTCGGCCTGACCGTCGGCCAGGTCGCGTCGACCTCCTCGAGCATCGTCGTCGTCGGGCAGGGCACCGCCCTGGTCACTGTGAGCGTCCCTCTGACGAGGCTCGGTCTCCTCCGGGTCGGCCAGCCGGCGAGCGTGGTCCCGGCCGGGACGACGCAGTCCTTCGCCGGCGTCATCCAGTCCATCGGGATCCTCCCGTCGTCGACGACCTCGACGACGCCCAGCTATCCGGTCGTCATTGCCGTGTCCAGCGCCCCCCAGATGCTCGCCGCCGGCTCCCAGGCCTTCGCGACCATCACCCTCGCCACCGTCGCCGATGCCGTGACCGTCCCGGTCTCCGCGCTCGCCGGCGTGACGAACGGCACTGGTGAGGTCACGGTCATGGCGAACGGGGCGCAGACGCCGACCCGGGTCTCCGTCGGCGCGGTCGGGCAGGGACTGGTCCAGGTGACCTCAGGGGTCACCGCCGGCCAGGTCGTCCTCATCGCCAACCCGGCAGAGCCTCTGCCCACGGCAACCCTCGGAGGCTTCAGAGGCTTCTCCGGGCGCGTCAGGAGCTCCAGCGGCGCGGGGTGAGCCGTTCCGGCACTAGCGGCGGCGCCGGCGCAGCCTCAGGGGGCTCGGCCGGCGGTTTAGCGATAATCGAGCCATGTCCCCCGTGTCCGACCCGATCCTGCCTGCGGAGTACATCCAGACTCTGGCGGACGGGACGGTCAAGCAGGTCAACCCGTTCAGTGGGACGCAGGTGTGGACCGTGCCGGGCCGAGCGGACCGGCCGCTGGAGATCGCCCCGGCGCAGGTCAACCCCCTCGTGCCGACGGACCTGACGACCGCATGCGCGTTCTGCAGCGACCGATACCTGCAGACCCCGCCGGAGAAGGACCGGTCGGTGCTCGTGGGGTCGGCATACGAGCGCCGTTTCGGGCTCCTGCCGGAGGAGGTGACCGCAACGGTCGCCGCCTTCCGGCGCATACCGAACCTCTTCGAGATCATGTCCGTCGACTACTGGCAGGCCAACTACGGTTACGTCCTCTCACCGGGCGCGGATGTCCGGCGACAGCGCTACCTCGCAAGCCCGGGCGGACGCGACCATCTTCTCGCCATGATCCGGCGCCGGCTCAACCACCGCGCGGCAACGATGACGGAGGACGAGCTGCTCGAGCAGGCCGGCGACTTCTTCGGCAGCGCCCACGACGTCATCGTCGCCCAGCGGCACTTCAGGGACGGCGCGACGACGGACGACCAGCTCGCGTCGTCCGGGACCCTGACCCCCGCCGAGCACCGGGAGTACCTGGACCTCACGACATCGGCGATGGTCGACCTGTACGAGGAGAACCGCTACATCCGCTACGTCGCCGTGTTCCAGAACTGGCTCAAGCCGGCCGGGGCATCCTTCGACCACCTCCACAAGCAGCTCGTCGGCGTCGACGAGCACGGCGTCCAGACCGACCTGGAGGTCGCCGCCGTCCGGCGAAACCCCAATGTCTTCAACGAGCGCGCCGTCAACTATGCCGGCTACCACAACCTCGTCATCGCCGAGAACGACAACGCCGTCGCCCTCGCGGGCTTCGGCCATCGCTACCCGAGTCTCGAGGTGTGGTCGACGTCGCCGACGAGCGAGCCGTGGCTCATGACGGCCGCGGAGCGTCATGACATGTCCGACCTCATCCACGCCATGCACGCCGCGACCGGGGCGATCGTGCCGTCCAACGAGGAGTGGCACCACAAGCCGCCCGATGTCGACGTCGCCATGCCGTGGCACGTCCTCCTCAAGTGGCGCGTCTCGACGCTCGCCGGCTTCGAGGGCGGTACGAAGATCTACCTCAACACCATCGACCCCTACACCCTGCGCGACCGGATGGTCGCCGCGCTCTACCGCCTTCGGGACGCCGGCGCGGTCGCCGACTCGGTGCGCATCGCGAAGGAGTGCGCATGCCGTCCCAACTCCCTCCGGTACAACCCCAACCTGCGCTGAGACGCTCGTCCAGTCACCCGGACGGCGCGGATCCTCGCCTGCGCAACGGGTTCTCGGGCCATGGTCGGCGCCCGAGCCGCCCCCATCCCCGCCCTGCTGGCGCTGTCCCGTGACCTCCCGACCCGGGGCCTGGCCGAGCCGCTCGGTGTCACCGCGGCCACGGTCGAGCGGTGGTGTGCCCTGTCCGGCAGGTCGTGGCCAGCTACGCCCCCACGGCGGGTACCCGAAGGCCTCCCCCGCTCCCCGGAGCGGAGTGCGTCCCGGGGTAGGCGTGCACCGTCGCGGCGGTCAGCTTGGGCACGGCATGGGTCAGCTCGCGCTCGGCGGTGTGCGCCAGGGCGTGTGCCGCCGCCAGTGTGGTGCTGGGGTCGATGTCCAGGTCGGCGTCGGCGTGGATCTGGTGTCCGATCCAGCGCATCCGGACCCGGCGGACGGCGACGACTCCCGGTAGGGCGGCCAGGGCGCTCTCGGCGGCATCGACCATGCCCGGGTCGACGCCGTCCATCAGCCGGGCGAAGATGTCCCGGACGGCGGTGCGCAGCACAGCGAGGATCGCGATGGTGATGAGCAGCCCGACGATGGGGTCGGCCAGCGGGAAGCCGGCGGCGACGCCGGCGGCGCCGACCAGGACCGCCAGCGAGGTCAGGCCGTCGGTGCGGGCGTGCAGGCCGTCGGCGACCAGGGCCGCGGAGCCGATGGCCCGCCCGATCCGGATCCGGTAGATCGCGACGAGCTCGTTGCCGGCGAACCCGACCAGACCGGCGGCGGCAACCCAGCCCAGGTTGCGCACGGCCGCGGGGTGGATCAGCCGGGTGGTCGCCTCGTAGCCGGCGATCACCGCGGACAGGGTGATCATCGCCACGACGAACAGGCCGGCCAGGTCCTCGGCCCGTCCGTAGCCGTAGGTGTACCGCCTGGTCGCCGCGCGGCGGCCGAGGACGAACGCGATCCACAGCGGGACCGCCGTCAGGGCGTCGGAGACGTTGTGGATGGTGTCGGCCAGCAGCGCCACCGACCCAGACACCAGCACGACCAGCAGCTGCAGGGCCGAGGTCAGGCCCAGCCCGACCAGGCTGACCTTGACCGCCCGAACGCCTTGGGCGCTGGACTCCAAGGCCGCGTCCAGGGAGTCGGCCGCATCATGGGAGTGCGGCGGGACGGCATGCCTCAGCCGCGACCGCCACGACCCGCCGCGCTCGTGCCCATCCTGATGGTCGTGGTCGTGCCCCGGGTCGGCGTCCGACCGACGGTCGGGGCTGTTCCCGAGCCCGTCATGACCGCGATCGCCCCAGGACGGTCCGGAGCCGGTCGGGTGGTCGCTCATGGGGTCCTCCGAGCCGAACGGGGCGTCGTGGCGGGCAGGTGGGTGACCTCGTCGCGGTGGTGGGGCGGGAGATCCGGCCCGGCATGCTCGGCGTTGAACACCGCGTCGCGGACCAGCCGAGCGACGTGCTCGTTCTCGACCCGGTAGAAGACTTGCACCCCCTCGCGGCGGGACCGGACCAGCCGCGCCATCCGCAGCTTCGCCAGGTGCTGGGAGACCGCCGGGATCGGCTTGCCCAGCCGGGCCGCCAGGTCCGAGACGGCAGCCTCGTCCTCCAGCAGCTCCCACAACAACCGCACCCGCGTCGCATCGGACAGCATCCGGAACACCTCCGCCGCGAGCTCGGCCTGCTCCAAGGGCAGACCAGCGTCGGAGTTATTTGCATTCATGCGCAAATAGTACCCCGGACACACCCGCCGCCGGCGGCCCAAGGTGTCGGTATCCGCGGACGTCGACTGTGCCGCGGGGTCGCCACCCTCCCGCCGACGATCGACCTGTGTCGGCAGCGGGTGGCTGAGGACCGCCACCGGCTCCGATGCCGGCGGCCGAATCGCGCGGCCTCCCCGGTGCTTCGAGTGGCTATCGCCGCGGTGGCGACCCCTTGGGGCCGCACCCGCGCTCAGGAGCCGCTGAGGCCGCCCAGGTCGTAGACCTTGAACAGCACGGCAGCATCGACGCCGAGCGCGGCGCCACCCTGCCGAAGGATCTCCGGGATGAACACCTCGGGGTCCGGGTGACCGGTGACGTGGGCGAGGTAAGCCGCATGGGA
>JAJXUB010000081.1 GCA_021783215.1 Actinomycetes bacterium
CCGGGGCGGCCTTGGTGAGCGGCGTCTTGGCCGCGGCCTTGGTGGCGACGACCTTCTTCGCGGAGGCCGTCGTCTTCGCCGCGGTCGCCGTCCGGGCCGGGGCGGCCTTCTTGGCCGTCACGGCCTTCTTCGCCGGTGCGGCGGCCTTGGCGGCGGCGCGGCCGCCGGCGAGGGTGGCCTTGGGCAGCTTGCGGGGGTCGGCGACGACCTCCTTGAAGGAGGTTCCGGCCTTGAACCGCGGCACGTGGGTGCCCCTGATCTTCACGGGCGCGCCGGTGCGCGGGTTGCGTCCCGTGCGCGCCGCGCGGGCTACCTTCTCGAATGTGCCGAAGCCGGTGATGCCGACCTTGCCGCCCTTGGCGACCTCACGGATGATGACGTCGAGCACAGCCTCGAGACCGTCGGTCGCGGCCTTGCGGCTGCCGAGCTTCGTCTCGAGAGCGCGGATCAAATCGCCCTTGTTCACTGTGGTTATCTCCAGTCCTGGCGGCGGGCCCGTGCCCGACGGGGTGTGGTGACCGAACCGTTGCTCGATCCACAGAGACCGTATGCCCGGAAGGCACCGGAGTCGAGCATCCTCGGTGTGTGTTGCGTTGCCCCGCAAGGCTTTTCGCCCATCGCGACGAGGGCCGCAGATAACCTCATTCGCCACACCAGCCACACCATCATCA
This sequence comes from Actinomycetes bacterium, assembly GCA_021783215.1. Lineage (GTDB taxonomy): Bacteria > Actinomycetota > Actinomycetes > Actinomycetales > Dermatophilaceae > JAJXUB01. Next base: position 672 of record JAJXUB010000081.1, read on the forward strand.
CGCTGCGAATCGGCCGACCCTCACCAGCTGCGCCCAAAACGGTTGCACGGCAACAGTTCTCGCGTGCACGACACTGCACAGGAGGGCGGGGCCGCCGGTGGAGACGACGGTCCGTCGCACAGGGCCCGAAAGTGACGCCACCCGAGCGGAAATCGCCGTTTCCGACACGCCGGAGCAGCGTGTCTCCTACGTCACGACGGCGTGTCGACGGTCGGTTTCCAGGCGGGTCGGCGCTGTTCGTACGCGGCGATGTCCGGCTCGTGCCGGAGGGTCAGACCGATGTCGTCCAGGCCTTCGAGTAGACGCCAGCGGGTGTAGTCGTCGACCTCGAAGGGAGCGACGATGTCCCCGGCCGTGATGGTCCGCGACGGCAGGTCGACGGTGACGGACTCCCCCGGGTTGTTCTCGAGGTACTTCCACAGCAGCTCGACATCGTCCTGTGCGGCCTTCGCCGTGAGCAGGCCCGCCTTGCCGCTGTTGCCCCGGAAGATGTCGGCGAAGCGGCTCGAGATGACGACGCGGAAGCCGTAGTTCATGAGGGCCCACACGGCGTGCTCGCGCGAGGACCCGGTTCCGAAGTCCGCTCCCGCGACGAGGACCGAGCCGGCGGCATACGCCGGGTTGTTGAGGATGAACGTGTGGTCGGCGCGCCACGCCGCGAAGAGGCCGTCCTCGAAGCCGTCCCGGGTCACGCGCTTGAGGTAGACCGCCGGGATGATCTGGTCCGTGTCGACGTTGCTGCGCCGCAGGGGGACTCCGATGCCTGTATGCGTCGTGAACGGCTCCATCAGGGGACCTCCTCGGTCACTGGCTCGAGATCGGCCGGGCTCGACAGCCTCCCCCGGACCGCCGTGGCGGCGGCGACGAGCGGGCTGACGAGGTGCGTGCGGCCGCCCTTGCCCTGGCGGCCCTCGAAGTTGCGGTTGGACGTCGAGGCGCTCCGCTCACCGGGGGCGAGCTGGTCGGGGTTCATCCCGAGGCACATCGAGCACCCGGGGAGACGCCACTCGGCCCCGGCCGCCGTGAAGACCCTGTCCAGCCCCTCCGACTCCGCCTGGAGCCGGACGCGCGCCGACCCGGGGACGACGAGCATCCGGACCCCGTCGGCCACCGTGCGTCCACGGATGACCTCGGCCGCGGCTCGGAGGTCCTCGATCCGGCCGTTCGTGCACGAGCCGACGAAGACCGTGTCGACGGCGATCTCGCGCAGGGGGGTCCCTGCCGCCAGGCCCATGTACTCCAGCGCCTTCCGGGCCGCGAGCTTCTCGCCGTCATCGGGGATGAGGTCGGGGTCCGGGACCGACGCCCCGAGCCGAGCGCCCTGCCCGGGGTTCGTCCCCCACGTGACGAACGGGGTCAGCGTTGCCGCGTCGATGTCGACGGTCGCATCGAAGCGCGCGCCGTCGTCGGAGCGCAGCTCGCGCCACGCGGCGACCGCCGCGTCCCAGTCGGCGCCGGCCGGCACCTTCGGACGGCCCTGGAGGTAGGCGAAGGTCGTCTCGTCCGGGGCAACCATGCCGGCGCGCGCCCCCGCCTCGATGGACATGTTGCACACGGTCATCCGCGCCTCCATCGACAGGGCGCGGATGGCGCTGCCGCGGTACTCGATGACGTAGCCCTGACCACCGCCGGTGCCGAGGCGCGCGATGACGGCGAGGACGACGTCCTTGGCCGTCACCCCGGGCGGCAGGGCGCCCTCGACGTTGACGGCCATCGTGCGGAAGGGGGCCAGTGGCAGGCTCTGCGTCGCGAGGACGTGCTCCACCTCGGACGTGCCGATCCCGAAGGCGAGCGCCCCGAAGGCTCCGTGCGTCGAGGTGTGGCTGTCGCCGCACACGATCGTCATGCCGGGCTGGCTGAGGCCCAGCTGCGGTCCGACGACGTGGACGATGCCCTGCTCCGCGTCGCCCATGGGATAGAGGCGCACGCCGAACTCCGCGCAGTTGCGTCGCAACGTCTCGACCTGGATGCGGCTCACCGGATCGGTGATGGGGCCGGGTGTCGTCGGGACGTTGTGGTCCTCCGTGGCGAGGGTGAGGTCGGGGCGACGCACGCGGCGGCCCTCGGCGCGCAGCCCGTCGAACGCCTGTGGGCTCGTCACCTCGTGGAGCAGATGGAGGTCGACATAGAGCAGGTCGGGCTCCCCTTCCGCCCGGCGGACGACGTGCGCGTCCCACACCTTCTCTGCCAGCGTCCCCGCCATGGCGCACCTCGACTTTCCCCGTTCGGGAGGCCCACGCCACCCCGCGAGATCTCCGAGCGTCGCACGCGTCTGAGCCCTCCGATCTTGCGTCTCAGGCAATGAGACGGCAGTATCAGGTCATGGACAGTTCTAGCGGAGTCGGAGTCCTCGACAAGGCCGCCGTCGTCCTCGGTGCGCTAGAGGCGGGTCCGGCGACCCTCGCCCAGCTCGTGACGGCCACCGGGCTCGCCCGGCCGACCGCTCATCGCCTCGCCGTCGCCCTTGAGCATCATCGGCTCGTCGCCCGGGACCTCCAGGGCCGGTTCGTCCTCGGACCGCGCCTCGGTGAGCTCGCCGCCGCCGTCGGCGAGGACCGGCTCCTCGCCGCCGCGGGACCGGTCCTCGGGGCGCTGCGTGACCACACGAACGAGAGCGCCCAGCTCTTCCGCCGACAGGGCGAACACCGTGTCTGTGTCAGCGCGGCCGAGCGGCCCATCGGCCTACGCGACTCCATCCCCGTCGGCGCGACGATGACGATGCTCGCCGGGTCCGCCGCGCAGGTCCTGCTCGCCTGGGAGGAGCCGGACCGGCTGCACCGGGGCCTTCACGGGGCAGCCTTCACGGCGACGACGCTCTCCGGCGTGCGGCGTCGCGGCTGGGCGCAGAGCGTCGCCGAGCGCGAGCCGGGCGTTGCCTCGGTGTCGGCACCGGTCCGCTCCCCGAGCGGCCGCGTCATCGCCGCCGTGTCGATCTCCGGGCCCATCGAGCGCCTGTCCCGTCAGCCGGGCCGCCTGCACGCCGCGACGGTCATCGCGGGCGCCAACAAGCTCACCGAGGTCCTCTCGCGCCATGCCGCCGCGCAGGAGGCGGCGCAGGCCGCACAGGGCCGCTGACCGGCAGCCCCTCGGAAGGGCCCGGACCGGATGAGGCCCCCCTCGCTCGGAGCGGGGCCTCATCCTCTGGTAGCCCCGACGGGGTTCGAACCCGCGCTACCGCCTTGAGAGGGCGGCGTGCTAGACCGCTACACAACGGGGCCAGGACCGCGCAACCTTACCGTGACGCCGGGCATACGCCGAAATCACCTGCTTGACGCGGCTGGCTGGGGTACCAGGACTCGAACCTGGAATGAGTGAACCAGAATCACTAGTGTTGCCAATTACACTATACCCCAAGGGGGTATCCTGACCGCCCGTCCGAAGGCGCCGCGGCAAGGGACCGAGGAGAGACTCTACCGGCCCGCGACGAGTGGTCCCAAATCAGCGAGCGAGGCGACGACGGGGATCCCACGGGCCGTGGCGTCCGCGAGGTCCGCCGGGTCCGCGACGTCGCCCGGTCGGCGGAGCCAGATCCCTTGCAGGCCCGCCGCGCGGGCGGCCAGCGGGTCGACGTCGTACTCGTCCCCGACGTAGGCGACGCGCGCCGGAGGGTCACCGAGAAGCGCGCAGGCATGGTCGAAGACGCGCCGGTCCGGCTTTCCGACGCCGAGGGTGTCCCGGGTGACGACGATGTCGAACAGGGCGTCGAGCCCGGCGGCGGTCAGCTTCTGGCTCGTGTAGTCCGCCGAGCTGTTCGTCAGGACCCCGACGGCCAGGCCCACGCCACGGAGCGTGGCGATGGCCGGGCGGACGTCGGCGTAGACGGTGAGGGCGGCCGTGAAGGCCGGGGCGTAGGCCGCCTCGAACCACTCCCACCCCTGGGCAGGCAGCGCGACACCGAGCCAGCTCGCGAGCTCGGCGACCCGGCGCGCACGCATCTGCGGGAAGGTCAGGTCGCCGCGGGTATACGCCCGGAAGTGTCGGCCGGGGTCGTCCCTGAACCGCCGTGCCATCATCCGGGCGTCCGAGGCCGACGCGGTCGGCCACAGCATTCTGACGGCGGTCTCGACGGCGACGTGCATGGCCTCGCGCGTCGTCAGCAGGGTGTCGTCGACGTCGAGGAGGACCGCCGTGACCGGCGGGAGCGGTCTCAGTGGAGGCTCTCCCGGAGTCGGCGGAGCCGGAAGATCGTCGCGTGCTTGCCGAGGATCTCCATGGACTCGAAGAGGGGTGGGCTCACCTTCGCTCCGGAGATGGCGGTGCGCAGCGGCCCGAACGCCGCCTTGGCCTTCAGACCCATGCCGTCGACGAGGGCTGCGCGCAGGTCTGCCTCGATCCGTGACGAGTGCCAGTCGCTCTCGCTGCCGAGGAGTCCCGTGCCCGTCGCGTCGATGGCGTCCAGCACGTCGATCGCGGCGTCGAGCGCCTTCGGCGAGTCGGCGTCGAGGGTGGCGCGCGCCTCGTGCGCGATGTGGAGGCCCTGGTCGGAGACGTAGAACGGCGCGATGAGCGGGGTCGCCTGCGCGAGCGTCGTCACGCGGGTCTGGACGAGCGCGGCGACACGACGGAGCCTGGCCAGCTCGCCGAGCGAGGGGTTGTCGCCGAGGACCCCGGCGTCGCGGAGGTACGGCAGGAGGCGGTGGGCGAGCTCGCCTTCCTCGAGCGAGCGGATGTAGACCCCGTTGAGCCACTCGAGCTTCTTGAGGTCGAAGATCGGCCCGACCGGGTTGACCTTGTGCCACTCGAAGTCGCGGCTGAAGTCGTCGAAGCCGAACACCTCGAGGTCCCCGCCGTCGGACCCCTTGGCTGGCGGATAGGCAAGCAGGGCAAGGAAGTTGACGAGTGCCTCGGGCAGGTAGCCCTGTTCCTTGAACCACGTCAGGCGCGCCGCCGGGTTCTTGCGCTTGGAGATCTTCGACTTGTCGACGTTGCGCAGCAGCGGCATGTGGGCGAACTTCGGCGGCTCGGCACCGATCCAGCGGTAGAGGAGCAGGTGCTTCGGGGTCGAGGAGATCCACTCCTCGCCGCGCACGACATGGGTGACCTTCATGAGGTGGTCGTCGACGACGACGGCGAGGTGGTAGGTCGGGAACCCGTCCGCCTTGAGGATGACCTGGTCGTCCGGCCGCGGCGCGTGGACCTCGCCCCGGATGAGGTCGTCGAAGCTCAGGGGGACGTCGTCGGGGATGAGCATCCGGACGACCGGGGTCTCCTGGAAGCCTGGCAGGGCTGCCCGCTCCTGAATCGTCCTGCCGTAGCACAGGCGGTCGTAGCCGGTGGGCCGCTTGTGCTTCTGCTGCTCCTCGCGCATCTCGGTGAGCCGTTCCGGCGAGCACCAGCAGTAGTATGCGTGACCCTCCCGGATGAGGCGCTCGGCATACGGGGCGTAGGTGTCGAGCCGTTCGGACTGGCGGTAGGGGCCGAGCGGCCCGCCGACGTCCGGGCCCTCGTCCCAGCGCAGGCCGAGCCAGCGCAGGGTGTCGTAGACCTGCTGCTCGCTGTCGGCCCGGAAACGGGCGCGGTCGGTGTCCTCGATTCGGAGGATGAACTGGCCGCCCGCCTTGCGCACGAAGGCGAGGTTGAAGAGCGACATGTAGGCCGTCCCCACGTGCGGGTCGCCCGTCGGGGACGGGGCGATGCGGACGCGGACGGGACCGAGGCTGGTCATGGTGTCCTTCACGAGCGGGCGACGAAGGGGTTGGACAGGACGCCGATGTCGCCGATCTCGACGTCGACGCGCTGGCCGGCGGTGACCGGGCCGACCCCGGCGGGGGTCCCCGTGAGGATGACGTCCCCCGGGAGGAGGGTGAACGCGGCGGAGGCGTGTGCGATGAGCTCGGCGACGCCGAAGACCATGTCGCCGGTCGTGCCGTCCTGCACGACCTCGCCGTCGCGCCGCGTGACGAGGTGCTGGGCCGCCGGGTCGAGGTCGGTCTCGATCCAGGGCCCCAGCGGGCAGAACGTGTCGAAGCCCTTGGCGCGGCTCCACTGTCCGTCGCTGCGCTGGAGGTCCCGCGCGGTCACGTCGTTCGCGCACGTGTAGCCGAAGATCACCGACCTGGCTTCCGCGGCGCGCACGTCCTTGCACATCCGCCCGATGACGACGGCGAGCTCGCCCTCGTAGTGAACCTCAGTGCTCTGCGGCGGGATGACGACCGGGTCCCCGGGTCCGACGACGGCCGTGTTGGGGACGAGGAACATGAGCGGCTCCGGCGGGGTGTCGCCGCCCATCTCCTTGGCATGGTCGACGTAGTTCTTCCCGATCCCGATGATCTTGCTGCGGGGGATGACCGGTGCGAGGAGCCGGACGTCGGCGACGGCATACGTGGCTCCGGTGAGCTCGATCCGATGGTAGAGCGGGTCGCCGGTGACCTCGGCGAGCTTCTCGCCCGCGCCGTCGACGAGCCCGTATGCCGGCTCCTCACCTGTCGTGAACCTCGCGATACGCACGAGGCTCACCCTATCGACGCGCTCCCCCCGTCACGTCCTGCGTCGGCGTTTTTGCTACCTATGACGCGCCATGACGCAGACGCGGAGTCAGAGCTTGGCGATGACGGCCGACGCCATGAGGGCGTAGCCGGCGTCATTGGCGTGGATGTCGCCCTTCGTGCACATCCACGTGTCCGTGCAGATCATGGCGACGTTCGTCGGGAGGCTCCCGAAGCCCGGGAGGGTCGTCAAGGAGGAGTCGGTGGTCTTGAACGCCGTCGAGATCGGCACGAGGACGCCACCGGTGCCCGCCGCGGCCTGGGCGATGATCCAGTTGAGGTAGCCCTGTAGGACCAGTGACTCCGTGGCGAGCGCCTGGCCGTCGGAGCCCGTCAGCCACGCCGCGAGGAACGGGTCGTAGTAGTCGAGGACGAGGATGCGGGCGTTCGGGGCGGCAGCGCGCAGGGCCGCGAGCGCCTTCGGAAGGTAGGTCCCGACCTGGCCGAACCCGGTCTCCACACACGATGGGTCGACCGAGACCCCGCGGACGCAGCGCTGGACGTCGTTGGCGCCGATGTCGATGGTGATCTGCCGGGTCATCGCGCCGTGCGAGTGGAGGAAGGCGAGGGCGTGAGCGAGCTGGCTGCCCTCGGGGTACGTGCAGTACGTGCCACCCATCACGAGGGTCAGGGAGGTCTCACCGGAGCACGCGACGTTGACGAGCGTGGTCTTCGGCGAGCTCGCCTGGATGCCGGCCTCGACGCCCCCGACGTAGCCGCCGGTCCGGTCATCGCCCTGCCCCGGCTGGTAGCCGGCGGCGAGCGAGTCCCCGAGCGCGAGGTAGTAGCCGGTCGCGTTCGCCACGCCGACGGGGCTGGGGTCGGCCTGGGCACCCGGGGCCGCGCCGACGATGGCCGTTGCCAAGGCGATCGCTGCGAGGAGGTAGCGCTTCATCGGGGACTCCTTTGTCCGGCCTGTTCCTGGCGCAGGACGCTACAGGGCCGCGTCCCGATAAGCCAGAGCGTGCCCCGACGATGCGACCCCCGGCGTCATCCCTGGGCAGGCTCGGCGCCCGCCCGGAGGAGGCCGTACGTCACCGCGTCGATGAGGGCGTCCCAGCTCGCCTCGAGGATGTTCGCCGCGACACCGACGGTCGACCACGTCGTCGTACCGTCCGACGTCTCGATGAGGACCCGGGTGACGGCGTCGGTGCCGTGCGCCGCGTCGAGGATGCGGACCTTGTAGTCGACGAGCTCGAGGTGCGTGAGCTCGGGGTAGGTCCCCTTGAGTGCCTCGCGGAGAGCGTGGTCGAGGGCGTTGACCGGGCCGTTCCCTTCCCCGGTCATGACCGACCGCCGGCCCGCGGCCGTCACCTTGACGGTCGCCTCCGAGAGCGCCTGGTCCTCACCGCGCCCATCCGTGATGACGCGCCACGACTCGACGGTGAAGTACTCGGGGACGCCGCCGAGCTCGCGCCGCAGGAGCATCTCGAACGACGCGTCGGCCGCGTCGAAGGTCCACCCGCGCGCCTCGAGGTCCTTGACGCGGGCGAGCACGCGCTGGAGGGTCGCGTTGTCGTCCGCGTTGCTGCTGTCGAGCTCGACACCAAGCTCGCGGCTCTTCAGCTCGATGGACGCCCGGCCCGCCATGTCGGAGACGAGCATCCTCATGTCGTTGCCGACGTCCTTGGGGTCCATGTGCTGGTAGAGGTCGGGGTCGACCTTGATGGCGCTCGCGTGGAGCCCGGCCTTGTGGGCGAAGGCGCTGGCGCCGACGTACGGCTGGCGGCTGTACGGCGGGACGTTCGTCACCTCGCTGATCGCGTGGGAGATCAGGGTCGCCTCCTGCAGCTGCCGGGGCTCGACGAGCGAACGGCCCTGCTTGAGCTGGAGGTTCGCGACGAGCGTGACGAGGTTGGCGTTCCCGGTCCGCTCGCCGTACCCGTTGACCGTGCCCTGGACATGTGTGGCACCGGCGGCGACCGCGGCCATCGAGTTGGCGACGGCGCAGCCGGTGTCGTTGTGGCAGTGGATGCCGAGCCGGGCGGAGGTGCGCCCGAGCACGTCGGCGACGACGTCGGCGACCTCGTCGGGCAGCATGCCGCCGTTCGTGTCGCAGAGGGCCACGACCTCGGCGCCGGACTCGACGGCCGCACGGACGCACTCGAGCGCGTAGGCCGCGTCCGCCCGGTAGCCGTCGAAGAAGTGCTCCGCGTCGAGGAACACGCGGCGGCCCTCACCCCGCAGGAACGAGACGGTGTCGCGGATCATCGCGAGGTTCTCCGCGCCGGTCGTCCGCAGAGCCCGCTCGACGTGTCCGATGTGGGACTTCGCGACGAGGGTGACGACCGAGGCGTGGCTGTCGACCAGGGCACGGACGAGGGGGTCGCTATCGGCGTGACCGCCGGCGCGGCGCGTCGCACCGAACGCGGC
>JAJXUB010000082.1 GCA_021783215.1 Actinomycetes bacterium
CGCTCGCCCCGCGCACCCGCGCCCGCGCCCAGCTCACCGTCACACATCACACCGTATGCCAGGCCCGGCGCGTCCTACCCTGAGCGCCATGGTGCATGCGGCCCCCGTCGGTGCGGTGACGCGGGGCACGACCAACCCCAACCGCCTGCGTCGGGCCGACCGCTGGCTGGCCGGGCCGCAGGCCTGGCGCCTCCGTCACGGGGCCGCGCCCCCCGTCGTCGTCGACCTCGGCTACGGCGCGTCGGGGGTCACGGCCTACGAGCTGCTCGTGCGCCTCCGGACGGTGCGCCCCGACCTCGAGGTCGTCGCGCTGGAGGTCTCACCCGAACGGGTCCGCGCGGCGCAGCGGTGGGCCGAGCCGGGGCTGACGTTCGCGCTCGGCGGGTTCGAGATCCCGATCGCCGACGGACGCGACGCGACCGTCGTCCGGGCGTTCAACGTCCTGCGGCAGTATCCCGAGGACCAGGTGGCCGGCGCGTGGGCCCGGGTCCGCTCGCGGCTCACCCCAGTCGGGCTCCTCGTGGACGGCACCAGCGACGAGATCGGTCGGCTCGCCACGTGGGTGGCCATCGACCGCGCGGGCCCGGTCAGCCTGACCCTCGCGTGGCGCCTGCGTGGGCTCGACAGGCCGTCGGTCATCGCCGAGCGCCTACCCAAGGCCCTGATCCACCGCAACGTGCCGGGGGAGCCAGTCCACCGGCTGCTCCTGGCCCTCGACCGCGCCTGGGACGTCGCCGCGCCGCATGCGAGCTACGGCGTCCGCCAGCGGTTCATCGCCACCGTGCAGGGCCTCGCCGACGCCGGCGTACCCGTCGTCGGTGGCCGGACCCGTTGGCGACTGGGCGAGCTCACCGTCCCGTGGGGCGTCGTCGCGCCCCGAGACGGACCGCTGCGCCGTCACCAGGGCCCGTAAGGCCCCATCGTTCCTCCGCCGCCGCGCCGCCCGGAGACCTGGCGCAGCGCCGGCCGCACGTCGGCGAGGTAGACCGCGGCGCCGACGACGGCGAGCAACGGGATGATGTTGAGGATCGAGGTGCTCATGAGGCTGACGAACCCGATCACGGCCGACACTCCCGTGACGGCGACCCAGAAGCCCTTCGTCCGCTTGCTCGCCGCGAGGTATGCGTCGGGCCGGTGGCGCAGCGCGTCGATGACGGCGTACGCCTCGAGACCGAAGGCGGCAACCGACAGCGCGAAGAGCACCAAGACCTGGGCGTTGGCCAGCGTCGATCCGAACATGGCGTCAGCCTAGACGTCGATGATGACCGTCACGGGTCCCTCGTTGACAAGCTCGACGTCCATGTGAGCACCGAACCGGCCGACCCCGACGTCGACTCCCTTGTTCCGCAGGGCTTGCGCGACGGCGTCCACGAGAGGCTCCGCAACGGCAGCGGGAGCCGCCGCGTTCCACGACGGCCGGCGCCCCTTGCGAGTGTCGGCATAGAGGGTGAACTGGCTGACGACGAGCACCGGCGCCCCGACCTCGAGAACGGACCGTTCGTCGTGGAGGATGCGCAGCTCGGCGACCTTTCGGGCCATCGTCTCCACCTGCGCCGTACCGTCGCCATGGGTGACACCGAGGAGGACGACGATGCCGGGCCTCGCCAGCTCGGCGACGACCTCTCGACCGACGAGGACCCGAGCCCGGCTCGCCCGCTGGAGGACGGCCCGCATCCGCGCTCAGATCCCAACGGCCACAACGGATCCGACACGCTGTCCGTGACCGAGCACCGGCTCCTCCTCGAGCCGTTCGTATGCCGTCGACGCGACGCCGAGGCTCCGGAGCAGGGCGGCGAGCACAGGCGTCCTCGCCCTGTCGGCCCCGTCGGCGATCTTGACGGCGACGCCACGGCCGTCGGGGAGGCCGACGGCATACACGCCCTCGGCGCCGTCCTTGGCGACGACGCCGGCTGTGCCACGCATGAGCGCGGTGACGTCGCGGCGGGTGCCGCCGACGAGCTCGGGGTGGGTCCGCATCGCGTCGGCGACGCGAGCGGGCTCACTGCCCTCCGGTGCCGACGCGAGCCGGCCGAAGGCTCGGGCGAGGCCGGCGAGCGTCAGCGCCATGACCGGCGCACCGCATCCGTCGACGGCCACCGGACCGATGGGCTCCCCAGACAGCTCCGCCAACGTCGCGGCAATGGCCCGCTGGAGCGGATGACCGACGTCGCGATAGGAGGCCCGGCCCCACCCGCGGGCGACGCAGGTTGCGAGCATCCCCGCGTGCTTGCCCGAGCAGTTCTGAACGACGGACGCCGGGCCGTTTCCGGCCCTGATCCACGCGTCGCGCTCCGCCTCGCCGAGGGGCAGGGACGGCGTGTTCTGCAGGTCGGCCTCGGTGAGGCCGGCGGCCGCCAGGACGGCCCGGACCGCCGCGATGTGCCTCGGCTCCCCGGAGTGGCTCGCGCATACGATGGCGAGGAGCTCCGGTGACAGGTCAAGCCCCGCGCGCACCATGGCGAGCGCCTGGAGCGGCTTGTTCGACGACCGCGGGAAGACGTACGCCGACGGGTCCCCGGCCGACCGCTCCGTGTGCCCGTCCGCATCGACGACGACGAACGCGCCGTGGTGGACGGACTCGACGAACCCGCCGCGCACGACGTGGGCGACGACGGGCAGGTCACGGAGGACGGTGGACGCGGCGGTGCTCACAGCGTCACCCTACGAGCCCGTACGCCGGGACGACGACGGCCCGGAGGTGAGCTAGTCGCCGACCTTCTCGGCGGCCATCGTCGCGGCCTTCGAGGCGGCCGCGCCGGTGTTGCGGGCCTTCGTCACGGTGGCCTTGGTGGCCTTGCGGCTGCCGGCGCCACTCGTGCGCGCCGTCGTCGTCGTGCGCTTGGCGGCGGCCCGCGTCCGGGCGACGGACTTCTTGACCTCGCTCTCGGCGACCTTCGCCTCGTCGACGAGGGCCTTGGCGACGACGTCGGCGGTGCGGGCCGTCTCCTTGCGGCCGGTCGTCATGAAGGCCGTCGCGGAACGCTCGACCTCGAGGGCGCCCTTCTGGAGCGTCGTGACGGCGCCCTTGGCCTGGGCGACCGTGGCGTCGACCTGGTGGACGAAGTCCTTGGTCGCCTGCTGGTTGCGCAGGCGCTCGATGAGCCGCTCGCCACGCGCGGCGAGGTCCTCGTAGCGGTGCTGGACGACGTCGGCGAGCTCGAGGCTGCGGTTGAGGGCGTGGCCGGGGGCGAGCTCGGCGACGAGGTCGTGCCCGGCCTTCTCGGCGGCGACCCGCATGTCGCGGATCTTTGCGACGGCAAGGTCGGTGGCGCCGATCGCGGCGTACACCGGGGTGCGGTCGGTCATCGTCTCGGTGAGGCTCTTGCGGAGCTCGGTGATGGTGGTCATGTTGTCTCCTTCTTCGGTCCCCGCGTGCTGCGGTGGTTGCCGGACGGAGGCGCGGCGTCGACGAACGACTCGTAGACGGCGATGAGCGCCTTCCGCTGGTGGGGGGTGAGCTGCGGGTCGGCAGCGATGGCGGTGCGGACGTCGGGCGTGCCCGCGTGGCCGAGAGGGTGGTCCTCGAGGATGCCGGCGCGAACGTAGAGGGTCTCCGCGGAGACCTGGAGCGCCTTGGCGATCTGCTGGAGGATCTCGGCGGACGGCTTCTTCAGCCCACGCTCGATCTGGCTGAGGTAGGGGTTGGAGACGCCGGCGAGCTCGGACAGCTGACGCAGCGATAGCTCGGCCGCCACGCGCTGTTCGCGCAGGTAGCCACCGAGGGTGCCACCGAGATCGCTGAGGGGGTTCCGGCTCATGCCTCCATTATGCTTGCTTTCGTTAGCACTACGCAAACTGCGGGCAGCGTGAGAGTCACCACAGTGCGCCTGGGGGCCTCGCTTCCCGTCGTTGCCGTCAGGGACGGCGGTCCTTGACACCGAGCAGCGCGCGAGCCTCGGTCGTCGTCAGCGGAGGCCGCTGGAGGATCCTCGCGAGCTCCGCGGCCCGCGCGACGAGCTGGGCGTTCCCCTCGACGACCAGGCCCCTGGCATACATGGTGTTGTCCTCCATGCCGACCCTCGCGTGGCCGCCGGCGGCGATGGCCGTCGCGAGGATCGGCAGGTGCGCTCGCCCGATGCCGGTCGCCGACCACGACGTGACCTCCGGCGGCAGGACGGCGGCGGCAGCCATGAGGGCCGCCGGTGTCCCCGGCATCGCCCCGGGCACGCCGGTGACGAAGTCGACGTGGACCTTGCCCCCGTACGGAAGCCCGTGAGTCTCGATGAGCCGGCCCAGGGCGAAGATGTGGCCGAGGTCGAACAGCTCGAACTCGGGGACGATCTCGCGCCGCTGGGCCTCGACGTAGAGGTCCGACATGAACCCCCACGGGTTGAGGAAGACGTCGTCGCCGAAGTTCGTCGTCCCGCACGTCAGGCTGCACGAGTCGGGGTCGGCGTCGAGGACGGTGAGCCGGCTCTCGAGGGGGTCATGGACCGACCCACCGGTTGACAGCTGGACGATGAGGCCGGTCGTCTCGCGGACGGCGTCCACGGCGGCCTTGAGGACTCCCCTGTCGAGGGTGGGCCGGTGGTCCGCATCCCGCAGGTGGAGGTGGATGAGCCCGGCACCGGCGGCCTCGCACGCCCGGGCCGTCGCGACGAGCTCCTCGAGGGTCGTCGGCAGCTGGGGGAAGTCATCCTTGGACAGCTCGGCCCCGGTCGGGGCGACGGTGATCAGGGTCCCGGTCATGTCCCCATGATGGCAGGGCCCCGAAAGGTCGTCCGCCGCGTCACGGCCCGACGATGACGGTCTGGGCGGCGGCGACGTCTCCGACGACAAGATCCACGCCGACGGGCGTGTTCCGCCGGATGAGGACCAGCCCGATCGGTCCGTCCTCGACGTGCCGGGCGACCGAGGTGAGGACCCCGACGGGCCGGTCCGAGCCCGGAGCGACGACGGCCGTTCCCCGGGCCGGAAGGACATGTCCCGAGCCGTCGAGATGGACGAAGGCGAGCCGCCGAGGTGGGCGCCCGAGGTTGTGGACCCGGGCGACGGTCTCCTGGCCCCGGTAGCAGCCCTTGTGGAGGTGGACGGCAGTCCGGAGCCAGTCGAGCTCGTGCGGGACGGTCCGATGGTCGGTCTCGAACGCCAGCCGCGGCCGCCACGCGGCGACCCGGAGAGCCTCCGAGGCCCACATCCCGGCGAGGGGACGCTGCGCGGCATACGTCTCGAGGTCGGCGCGGGGGACGATGACCTCGCGCCACCGCCACCGGTCCCCCGGGTGCCCGTCGACCGGACCGTAGGCCGCGGTGTCACCGACGAGGGTCGGCCACGGGTCGAGCCAGGCGAGCGGCTCGCCGTCGAGGGACTCCGCGCCGACCGGCTCGCCGACGACGGCGAAGTCCGCGGTCACGTCGGCGACCTCGACGCGCAGCATGAACCTCATCGACTCCAGCCACGCGACGAGCGCGTCGGTGGTTCCCGGCTCGACGGACAGCCACGTCGCCGTGCCGTCGTCGACGACGTGCAGCGCGTGCTCGATGTGCCCGTGCGGGGACAGGACGAGTGACTCGGCCGAGTGCCGCGGCGGGAGGTCGAGGAGGACCTGGGTCGTCATCGAGTTGAGCCACGAGAGCCGGTCCGGGCCGGTGACCGTGACGACCCCTCGGTGGGAGAGGTCGACGAGCGCGAGCCCCTCGGTCAGAAGGCGCTGCTCCCGCGACGGGTCTCCGTAGTGGGCCGCGACGCGGGCGTCGACGCCCTCGCCGGCGACGGCGCCCGGCCGGGAGAGCAGCGGTGACATCACGGTGTGCATGACGCGCACCGTCCATGGACGGCCATGTGGGTGACGTCCGCGGCGAAGCCGGTCGCCTCCGCGAGCGACCGGGCGAACGGTCCGGCAAGCGCGAGCGGCACCTGGCTCACGGATCCGCACGCCCGGCATACGAGATGGATGTGGTCGTCGTGGGTGGCGAGCTGGTAGCTCGGGGCCCTGTGGTCCAGATGCGTATGTGTGACGAGCCCGGACTCCTGAAGGGCCTCGAGGCAGCGGTAGACCGTCGACGGCGGCAACGCCGGGCCGCCGTCGGCCGGCAGCCCGTCGATGACCTGCTCCGGCGTCGCGTGGCCGAGCCGCCCCAGCGCGCGCAGGACCCGCTCACGCTGGGCCGTCAGCCGCATGCCGTGCGCCCGAAGGCGCTCACCGAGCTCGTCCACCCGACCACTGTAGGTCCGGCCACGCGGCGGACCGAAGCGCCGGCCGTCACTCGACGCGGCGCAGCTCCGCCGACACGTGGCTCTGGAGGGGGTGGCCGACGGCGGCCATGTCCATGGACCACATGAGGTTGGAGTGGACGTAGCCGTAGAGCCGGTGGGCGGCGTTGTACTCCTTGGCGCGCGGGCTGCGGAGGACGCCGTCGGTCTTCAGCTCGACCTTCGCCGGCGTCGCGTCGCCGTAGTACAGCTCGACGATCCCCGTCGGGTGGGCGAGCAGGAGCTCGACCTCGCCGGCCGGGCCAGGGCGCCAAAAGCCGAGCTCCACGGCCATGGGCGTCGCCGGGTTCCCCTCGGCGTCCAGCGACCACGTCCGCGACTGCCACTCGAGGAACGGGCGTCCGTCGTGGCTGCAGACGATCTCCTGCCCGAACTGGCGGGACTCCATCGTCGGGTAGCCGACGACGCCGACCCCCTCCCAGCGGCCGATGAGCCACGCGAGCGGTGCGAGCTCCATGGGCATGTCCGGGTCCAGGGTGAAGGCCATGTCAGCGATCCTAGGCGGGACGTCCACGGTCGGCGGGTGCCGCGGGCGCGTCACCCGCCGGCGAACGGGGGGAGCACCTCGATCGTGCCCGGGCCGTTGAGAACCCGGTCGCCTGAGACCGCCAACCCGTCGAGAAGGAGGCTGCTCACGGACAGGACGCCGTAGAGGTCGGGACACTCCGCGAGGAGCCGGTCGGTCACCGTGGCGACCGTCGACCCCTCGAGCAGGCCTTCGACGACGACCTCGTCGCGCCGGGCGGCGGCACGCGCACCGGCCCACAGGCGCACGACGACCGCGTAGCCCGACCTCTGGGCGTCCACATCAGGCATAGCCACAAGCGCCTATCCTGCCCCCATATGGCCGTGCTCCTGCTCCTGACGAACGCCGCTGTGCCGAGTGCCGAGGTCCTGCCCGCACTTGGCCTCCTCGCGCACCGCGTTCGCATCATCCCGGCCGAGGCCACGGCCCTGATCGACGCGCCGCCCGCGGACCTCGTCCTCGTCGACGCCCGGGCCGAGCTGCACGCCGCGAAGTCGCTGTGCCGGATCCTCCGGGCCACGGGGATCAGCGTCCCGCTGCTCGCCGTCGTCACCGAGGGGGGCCTCGCCGGGGTGACCGGCGACTGGCGTCTGGACGACGTCATCCTCGACACGGCCGGACCGGCCGAGGTCGAGGCTCGGCTTCGCCTGGCTGCGGCCCGGGCCGACGCCGAGGAGACGGCCGACCTGCCGTCCTTGTCCGCCGGCGACCTCGTCGTCGACGAGCTCACGTACTCCGCCCGCCTCCGCGGCCAGTCGCTGGACCTCACGTACAAGGAGTTCGAGCTCCTCAAGCACCTCATCCAGCATCCGGGTCGCGTCTTCACCCGCGCTCAGCTGCTCCAGGAGGTCTGGGGCTACGACTACTACGGCGGCACCCGGACCGTCGACGTCCACGTCCGGCGTCTGCGCGCGAAGCTCGGCACCGACTACGAGACGCTCATCGGCACCGTTCGCAATGTCGGCTACCGCTTCGTCCCCGAGGAACAGCCCACGTCCTGAGGTGCGGGGAACCTCGGCCCCTCCCGCGCCCCTGCCGGGCGCTGTCATCTGGTGGAATGGCCGTATGCCGCCCACCGTCCCGGTGAGGACCGCAGACGGTCCGCTCGCCGGTCCCGTCGCCGACGCGGTCCGAAGCCTCGCCGAACGCACGCAGCTCGTCGACGGCGCTGCCGCTCTCTCCGAGCGGACCGTGCTCGGGCTCGATGCCGCCGACCGGCACCACGCGCTCGCGTATGCCAGCGGTCGCCTCGTCGGTTACGCACAGGTCTGGCCCGAGGGCGCCTCCGAGCTCGTCGTCCTCCCGACGGAACGACGCCGCGGCATCGGCACGTCGCTGTGGACCGCGTCGACCGACGCCGGGGCGACATCGGTCTGGGCCCACGGCGCGATGCCGCCCGCGAAGGCCTTCGCCGCCGCCCACGGCCTCGTCGTCGTCCGGAAGCTCCACCGGATGGAGCGGGCCGTGCGCCCCGCGGAGGCCATCACGGACCGGCTCCCGGAGCCCTACACCGTCCGACGGTTCGTCGTCGGCTCGGACGAGGACGCGTGGCTCGACGCCAACTCCGCCGCGTTCGCCGAACATCCCGAACAGGGCGGCATGACGAAGGCCGAGCTCCTCGCGAAGGAGGCCGCCCCGTGGTTCGACCCGGCGGGCCTCCTCCTCGTCGAGACGCCGGAGCTGCCCGGCAAGATCGCCGCGTTCCACTGGACGAAGCGGGTCGGGAGCGAGGGAGAGGTCCACGCCGTCGGCATACGTCCCGAGCTGCAGGGCCGTGGCCTCGCCGGTGTTCTCACGAGGCTGGGGATGGGCTATCTCGTCGCGACCGGCGTCGACCGGATCGTCCTCTGGGTCGACAGTGGCAACGAGCGCGCTCTGCGCACCTACGAGCGGGAGGGCTTCCGGGTCAGCGCGACGGACGTCGTCTATGGGGCGCCCGGGTGAGCGTGGAGCTGCCTCCGCCGCCGTCCCTGACGACGCGGATCCCCGCCGCAGGGACGGTTCCCTGGCGGCGCACGGCGGCCGGCTCCCTTCAGGTGGCGCTTGTCCACCGGCCGCGCTACGAGGACTGGTCCTGGGCCAAGGGCAAGCTCGAGGCCGGCGAGCTGTCGGCGGTCGCCGCGGTGCGCGAGACGCAGGAGGAGACCGGCTACGCCGTCCGCCTCGGCCGTCCCCTCCCGGCGAGCGCGTACACCGTCGTCGACCGCACGGTGGGGCTCGGGACCAAGGAGGTGCACTACTGGGCCGCCTCCGTCGGCCGGGACGCGGGGCCCCTGGCACACGAGGTCGACGTCGTCGACTGGCTCGACCCACAGGAGGCCCACGACCGCCTCGACTACGCGCGCGACCGCGAGCAGCTGCGCGCCGTCGTCCGTGCCGACCAGGACGGCACCCTGGACACGTGGCCGCTCGTCATCGTCCGGCACGCGAAGGCGATCCCCCGCAGCGCCTGGCACGACGACGACCGGGACCGGCCGCTCGCGGCGACCGGCGCGCGGCGGTCCCGCAGCCTCGTGCCGCTGCTCGCGGCATACGGGGTCCTAAGGCTCGTCACCTCCTCCTCGGGCCGGTGCGTCGACACCCTCGCGCCGTATGCCGTCTCGGCGCGCCGGCCGCTGCGGCTGAGGGAGGACCTGTCGGAGGAGGTGTTCGACGTCTCCGCGGAGGCCGCGGCGGCGCGGCTGCAGCGGATCCTCCGGAAGCGGACGCCCGCGGCCCTTTGCAGTCATGGCCCGGTCATCCCCTCCCTTCTCGCGGTGCTCGC
>JAJXUB010000083.1 GCA_021783215.1 Actinomycetes bacterium
CGAGCTCCGCTCGAGCCTTGACCCCGACGCCCATCTCGTCATGCCCAGCAACGGTCCGGACCAGCCAAGAACAACCGCCGAACGTTCTTGACACGGCCCCGCTCCTACAGGGATGACCTGCGGAAACGCGGAGTCGGGAGCCTTTCCAATTCGGCTCCGTGGACCATATGAGGGCCGCCGCGATCCTCCACACGGGCGACAGGGGCCGAAGGTACGGTGCTCGCATGAGCCGCCCCGAGGAGGACGAGACGACGGCGCAGTTCAAGCAGCCACCCGGTTGGGCGGTGCAGGTGGCGCGAGACGCGCCCTCCCCGGAGAGTGACGAGGACCGACCAGGGGAGTCCTCGATGGCCCGTGCATTGTCAGCTTTTCGGGCGGACGAGGACGACGACGCCTGACCGCATAGACAAGAGCAGCACCCCCGGTCGACCTGGAACCGGTGTGCTGTTCGTTTGTTGGGCTGGCGTCTGCCCGGCGATTGGGCGATCACCGGGCAGACGCGCCGGCACGGGGGATAGCTCGGTCACGATTGCACCTCGACCCGGTCCAACCGGACGGCCCATTGCAGGCCTCTCGACATAATGCATGCTCGTGGCGGACGATACGAAGACAGGCGCGCAGACGAGGCTTCTCGGCCGTCGCGACGTGACCGGACTCGCCTTGGCCATCGTCCTCTCGACGTTCGCGGCAGCGCTGACGCTGCGGGTCTGGCAGTGGCATCCGGGCACCCCGATCGACCTCAGCGGCGACGCCCCGGGCCTCGTGGCCGAGGTGCGGGCGGTCATCGACGACGGGTGGTACTGGTTCAACCCTCACATCGGCGCTCCGTTCGGGCAGGTCGGCTCATACTTCCCCGAGACGAGCGTGCTCCACCTGGCGATCATCAAGGTTCTGTCCGTCGGGAGCAGCAACGCATTCACCGTCACCGCCGTCTACTTCTTCCTCGGCTTCCCCCTCGCCGGGGCGACGATGTACCTCCTGGCCCGGGCCGAGCGGCTGCGCGTCGCACCGGCCGTCGTCGTCGCGACCCTCTTCGCCGTCGCTCCGGGCCACCAGTTGATGTTTCCCCATCTGTGGCTGGCGTCGTACTGGACCATCCCCGTCAGCCTGTGGCTCGTCCTGGGCGCCTCGCGCGGGCGGCTCCCTCGGCGGGGTGACCCGCGTGGTCTCCTCCTGGTGGTCGCCGGTTGCGTCGTCGTCGGGACGAGCGGGATCTACTACGTGGCATTCACGCTCGTCCTCCTTGCGGCCGTGATCGTCGTCCGGCGCTTCGCGACCGGGGACCGGCTCGCCCTCCTGCAAGGGGTCGTGGTCAGCGCCGTCGTCGGGCTCCTCGCCCTCGTCCCGCTCATCGCCGCCCTCCTGGGCCTGGCGGGGGGGCTGGTCACCGGCGCACGCCCGGCGACCCGCGCGTTCAGCGAGTCCGAACGTTATGCGGGCAAGCTCATGGACCTCGTCCTACCGTGGCAGGGCCACCGTTTCCAGCCGTTCGCCTTCCTCACGTGGGCCTATGGCCTGAGTGACCGGCCCACGCTCGAGCATCCCACCCTCGGCGCCGTGGCTCTCCTTGGATGCGCGGCGCTCCTGGGTCTCAGCCTGGCCGCGCAGCTCCAGCCAGCGCGGCCGGTCCCCCCTCGGCTCGCGACCTGGTCGGGGCTGGCCCTGGTGAGCTTCCTTTTCTACACCGTCGGGGGCCTCGGCAGCCTCGTCGCGCTCTTCCTCACGCCCCAGATCCGCACGTGGTCCCGCTGGTGGGTCGTCCTCTTCTCGATCGGCCTCCTGGCTGCCGGGTACGCCCTGAGCCGTCTCCTCGACCGCAGCCGCACCGTCGGTCTCGCTCTGTGCGTTCTCGTCCTTGCCCTCGGCTACCTCGACCAGACCAACCCTGCCCTGGCCCCGGCATACGGAGCCAACTCGGTCCGGCTGGCGTCCTTGCGCACCTACACGGGAGCGATCGCGGCGGCGACACGCCCCGACTGCGCCGTCTTCCAGCTGCCCGTCGTCCGTTACCCGGAAGGGGACCCCCCGGGACACATGCAGGCGTACGACCAGCTCCTCCCCTACCTCGCGAGCAAGGACCTGCGCTTCTCCTTCGGCTCCATCTCGGGTACGCGCGAAGACGACTGGAAGCTCGCGCTCGACCCCGGCAACCATGCCGCCTTCGCGGAGGACCTCAAGGCGGCGGGCTTCTGCGCCCTCGAGGTGGACCGTGACGGCTACCCACGCGCGGCGCCGGACCTCACCGACACCCTGGGGGCACCCGTGGCGCGCTCCTCCGACGGCCGGCTCACCGCGTGGTCGCTCGGCGGGGTCACCGTCCCGGACTCCGCGCGGCGCCGGCAGCAGGTCCTGGACCCGGTGATCCTCCAGCTGACGGCGTACGCCGTCGAGGTGACCGGTGGCACACCGAGCCAGCTCGTCGGCCCGTCTGGCCGCCTCTACGTTGCCAACCTCGGGACGCGGAGCCGCCCCATCACCGTCCGGATGAGGCTGTCAGGGGTCGACGCCCAGAGGCGGGTCCTCACGGTGCGTAACGCCACTGGGGCGGTGGTTGCCTCGACGGTGATCCGTGGTGTCACCATCCAGGAGCTCTCCTTCGGCGTCGAGTCGGCACCGGGCACACAGGCATACGTGCTCACCGTCAGTGGGTCCGCCGTCGTCGACCCCGAGAAGCCTGATATCGCCGCCTCCTGCCGGGTCTCGGCCCTCACGGGGAGCGGGCCCGAGGGTGTCCGGGTTGTCTCGCAGCAGCAGGCCGAGGTCGTCCTGGGCAGCATCCCGTGAGTCTCGGGCCGAGGTTGGGCCAGGCGCGACGCGACCGACTCATCGTCGCGGGGTTCCTCGGAGGTCTGGCGCTCGTCCGGTCCGGCACCGTCCAGGAGCGCGACCCCTACTGGCAGGCACGTGCCGGCCTCGAGCTGCTCTCCGGCTCGCCTCTCGCGCATCCCGACACGTGGAGCTGGGCGCCGGTGTCCGGGCCCTTCAGACAGACCTCCCCGGCGTGGAATGTCGTCCTCGGGCTGGCTTGGCACTTCGTGGGTTTCGCGGGCATCTTCCTCGTGACGCTCGTGTCGATCGGGTCGTACCTCGCCGTCGTCCTGGCGTTGTCGCGGCGACTGAGGGCACGAGCGCTGCCGGGGATGGCGGGACTCCTTCTCTGCATCTTTGCCGCCCTGGCCATGCTGTCACCTCGCGCCGCCCTCGTCGCCGAAACGCTCTTTCTGGCGAGCGTGCTCGCCGCAGACCGCTGGGCCGCCTGGTCAGTGGGCCGAGGGGTTGTCCGCCCAGCCGCGGGCGCCCTCCTCGGGTCCTTTGTCATCGGCTTGGCCGGCAACTGGATCCATCTCTCGTGGTTCCTCCTGACGGCAGCTGCGATGCTCGCCTCGGCCGCGGTCTGGTGGCTCCGCGAGGGTCTCTCTCGGGCCAGCCGCGCCGCTCTGACCGCGGCGTCGACAATTGGGTTCGCCGGGGGCGCGCTGCTCGGTCCCTATGGCCTTGGGGCGTGGGCTGACTCGGAGCGTGTGCAGCGCGCCTGTGCCGGGATAGTCAAGGAATGGATGTCTCCGTGGACGCCGGGACTGCAGGCCCGGTGGGTCGTGCCGTGTGTGCTGGCCGTGGGGATCGGCGCCGTTTGGGTCCTGTGGCTTCTCCTCACGCGCCGCGGGTCTGACGGCGACGACAGGCTTCCCGTCGTCGCGGCGCTCGCGGTGGTGGGCGTCCCCGCCGCCCTTGGTGGGGTGTTCGTCATCCGGTTCATCGGCATCGCCCTGCTCTGCATGGCTCCGCTCGCGGCGGTTAGCGTTACCGTGGCGGTCGACCGAATACGGCTTCGTGCCCGGGGAGCCCGTTCAGGCGTCCTCGCCCATCCGCGCATCCGTCACTGGCTCACCGGGGAGCCGTGGCGGGTCGCCCTCCCCGTGGTCCTCGTCCTCCTACTGCCCGGGCTGGCCCTCGGCGTCTGGCCGCTAGCGCGACCTCTTCCCGAGGCACGCCTCGCATGGGCATTACCGGTCGGATGCCACCTCTTCTCCGAGGGGAGCACTGCCGGCGCGGTGCTCCTACTCCGCCCGGATGTCAAAGTCTGGGTCGATGGCCGCGCCGACTACTACGGACCGGACCGAAATATCGAAGCGGAGTACCTCCTCGCCCATGACCGTCCAGACCGGCTGGTCCCGAACGGTACGACCTGCGTCATGCTCACCGATCCGTTCTCCAAAGGCCTTCGCCTCGCCCTCGACGCGAGTCCGGCGTGGCGTCGGGCGGCCTCCAGCGGAGCCGCAGCCGTGTGGGTGCCCGCACCCTGAGGAAATGTCCTGTCACGGCGGCACCTCCGTCCCCGTCGAGATGACGAAGACCCTCGACACCCAGAGCCACTGGAGGACGAGCATGACGGCGACGACTAGGACGAGGGTGCGAGCAAGGTGCCTGGGAGCCACTCGGCTGTGGCGCCGGAGCTCGGCGGCGTCCACCGGCCAGAACGGTGCCATGAGGAGCAGGGCATAGCGCGGGATCGATGAGCCAATAGGGCTCAGCGCAGCAACGTAAACAAGGTATGAGAGCGGCCAGGTCCTCAGCTCGGGGCCGTATGCCATTCCGTCGGCTCGCCAGAGGATCAGAGCGAGGGCACCCAGAAGAGCAAGCATGGCGACTCCCACCAGGGGCCTTCCGCTCCGGAACGCACCTACCACCCAACCGCCCGTTTCGGACCCCTTGACCGACCACTCGCGAAAGGCGTCGAGGTAGGCCGTCGGCCGTCGCGTCATCGCGGCCGCGATGACGGGCCAGAGGAATGGCGCGACGACGGACGACAGTAGGGTCAGCGCCGGGCCGGCCAGACGCGTGGGCCGGTCCCAGTCGATCTCCCGGTGGCGCCAGCGATAAACGAGGTGGACTGCCACGACGACGACCAACGGTGCGGCCACGGCGCGGCTCAGGCCGAGGAGAAGCGTCGCCGGGACGGCAAGCCAGTAGCGGCGCAGGTTGAGGGCAAGCAGCACCGTCGCGAGGAGCGCGAGGGAGAGGCTCTCCGTGTAGGCAACCTGGAGGACCGGGGCGACGGGTAGAAAGCTCAGGACCACACAACTGGCGCGAGCGACCCATTCAGGGGACGTGCGTCGGACGAGCACATAGGTGAGGACGACGCCCACTCCACCGAGCACCAGGCTGAGCGTCGGCGCGACAGCCTCGAAACCAGCGCCTGTGAGCCTCATGAGCCAGCCGCATAGCGCGGGGTATAGCGGGTAGAAGGCGTACTGTCCGGGGACCGGTCCCGAACCCACGGGCGGGTATCCCCTGTTCGCGATGTCCTCATACCACTGCCCGTCCCAGTTTGTGGCTACCTTGAGGTAGCCAGGATTGGGTGGCATGTTGGCAACGACATGGAGCGATGACGACGGCATGCCGACGAGCCGGATCTGGTGTCGCGCGGCGATATAGAGCATGACTGCCGAGACGGCGCGAGCGACGACGTAGCAGACAAGCGGAAAGGCGGCGGCACGGATCGTCCGAGTGGCCCTCACGGCCGAGCACTCTACTGATGGTCAGCTGCGGGCTTCATGGCAGTAATAACCCTGCGAGGCCCCGGCATGGGCACTTATGCCACGGGCTCATGTAAGCGGATACGGGTCAGCCGCGACCAGGGTGGAAGACCCTCGGGCTCGCGGTGTGGGTCCTTGCCCTCTTCTACCTCGACCAGACCAGCCTGCCCTTGCCCCGGCCTACGGAGCCAGGCCAGGGTTGGTCTTCCTGCGCGTGTGCACGGGAGCAATGTCCGCAGCGACAGGCTCTTGGACCAGGCGCTGCCTCGCCAGCAGGGACGTGAGGTTCTGCTACGGCTCCATCTCGGCTACACGCGAAGACGACCGCAAGGTCGCGCTTGACCCCGGCAACCGTGCCGGCGGCGACCAGGGTGGAAGTCAGGATGCTCAGCGCCCGTGCGCCCCGTGGTCGTGGGCGCCGTGCCCGGCCTGCTCGCTGTGGTCGTCGGGGGCCGGGCCGCCCATCATCCTCAACATGGGCAGCCCACCGGTGCGTGCGAACCTCACCAGCATCAGCGCCGTCAGGACGAGGAAGACGAGGTTGAGCCACGTCGTGTAGTTCCAGCTGATGGACGCCTCGGCGACGGTGGCGTTGCGCTGGGCCGGGACCAGGCCGAAGACCGTGAAGAGAAGCTCCACGGCATACCCTGCCGCGACCATGGCGAGGTAGAAGATGCCGGTGATCCGCAGGGCGGCCCGGGTCCCGTAGTACTTCCGGTAGATGAGGATGATCGGCACGATGATGAGGTCGGCGAAGATGAAGCTGACGACGCCACCGAAGCTGATCCCGCCGTTCCACAGGACCGCCGCGAGGGGCACGTTGCCCACCGAGCAGACGAAGCTGAAGACCGACACAAGCGGGCCGACAATCGGCCCCCAGACGACGCTGGCGGCCTTGTCGTGCATAAGGAAGAACGACTGCATCCACGAGGTGGGCACCCACGCGTCCACGGCTCCGGCGATGAGCAGCCCGACGACGATGTCGCGGATGACCGAGGCCCAGTCCATGACGTAGTAGTGCGAAACGGCCGTCATGCCCTCGCGGGAGGCCAGGCGGCGCCACACCGAGCCTGCCGTCTTGACGGACATGTCCATCGCGGCGTGCCCCTCCATCGACCCGGCCAGGCCGCGCTCCGCCTGCTCCCGCGCCTCGTCGACGATGCGGCCGCGCATCCAGAGCCGGAACCCGAGGGCCACGAGGACGATCATGAGTGGGCCGCCGATGAACTCGGCGAGCGTGAAGCGCCATCCCATGAGCAGGGCGAGGATGATGCCCAGCTCGAGCACGAGGTTTGTCGAGGCGATCTCGAAGGCCATGGCGGCCGTGAGCGACGCACCCTTGCGAAAGAGTGAGCGCGCGAGCGCCACGGCGGCATACGAGCACGAGGAGGATGCGGCGCCCAGTCCGGTGGCCCAGGCGAGGTTGCGCGGCGAGTCGCCGGCCAGGTAGCGGCGGACCGACTCCCGGCGAACCACCGCCTGGACCACCCCCGAGAGGGTGAAGCCGAGGATGAGCGGCCACAGGATCTGCCACCCCATGAGTGCTGCCAGCCGCAGTGCGTCTCCGATCGAGCCGATCACGTCCATCCGCTCGTGCCCCTTCCGTGGTGCGCTAGCTTCCGGCCGGCGGCCGTGTCGACGCCCGCACCTCGTGCTTCTGCACCTTCCCGGTCGCGGTCTTGGGCAGTGCGTCGACGATACGCACCACCTTTGGGGACTCGAAACCCGCGAGGTGCTCGCGCGCGTGCTCGATCACCCGGTCCTCCAGCTCCGCGCTGGGCACGGTCCCGTCGGGTACGACCACCGCGCAGACGACCTCGCCCCACCGTTCGTCAGGGACGCCGATGACGGTGCACTCCGCGACGCCGGGCACGCCGAGCACGACGGCCTCGACGGCGACCGACGACACGTTCTCGCCGCCGGACTTGATGATGTCCTTCAGACGGTCCGTGAACCAGACGACGCCCTCGTCGTCGATGTGGCCGATGTCGCCGGAATGGAACCAGCCGTGCTCGAAGGCGACCTCGTTGGCCTCCGGGTTGTTCCAGTAGCCGCTGCACACGTTCGGCGCACGGTAGACGAGCTCGCCCGTCCGACCGGGGTCGAGGACGGCGCCGTCCGGGCCCATCGCACGGGTCAGGACCGAAGGTACGGACGGTCCCCAGGAGTCGGGGGCGGTATGCCGGTGCTCGGCCCACTGCATGACGGTTGCGGGCACAACCTCGGTCTGGCCAGAGCCGAGGACGACGTCCGCGCTCGGGTACATCGCGTCGACCTCGTCCAGCAGATGCGACGGCATGGGCGCCATGGCGTAGATGGCCATCTGGACCGACGACAGGTCGCGGGGACGCTGCGCCTGCGCCGCCACGCAGGCTGCGTGCATGATCGGCAGCATCATGAGATGGGTGGCACGGTGGCGCTCGATCGCGTCGAGCACCACCCCCGGGTCGAACTTCCCACCGGGCAGGACGACGGTGCCGCCCATCATGAGGATCGGCATGGCCAGGGTGTTCAGAGCCGTCACGTGGAAGAACGGCAGGACGACCAGCATCGTGGAGGGCGATGATCCCCAGCGGCTTCCCATGACGAGGGCGTTGCTCGTCAGGGCGATCGTCACGGCGACATGGCTCGTCAGCACTCCCTTGGGCCGCGACGTCGTGCCCGAGGTGTAAAGACACTGGGCAGAGTCCCGGTCGTCGACGAGGACCTCCAGTGGGCGTGGCTGCTCGCCTGCGACCAGGTCGTCCCAACCGTAGGTCGTGCGCGTCGCGACCGGCGCGGTCGCCGTCGCGCCGACGACGACGACGGTCTCCACCGCCAGGGAGCCCGCCAAGGTTGCCTCGAGCAGACCGCGTAGCGCGCCGTCCGCGACGATGACGGTGGCGCCGGCATCGTCGAGGATCCACCCGAGGCCCTCGGGAGAGAGCATGACGTTGAGGGGGAGGGCGACGAGGCCCGCGCGTGCGCAGGCGAAGTAGGTGGCCAGGAAGCGCCACGAGTTGGTCATCATCAGAGCCACGGGCGCCTGGTGCGGCAGCCCGAGCCCCAAGAGGGCGTGGCCGAGGCGGTCGGCCGTCTCGGTGAGCCGTCGGTAGGTGACGGGCTCGTCGCCGTCGACGACCGCGACGCGGTCGGGGAACATCGTTGCCGCCCTGGTGAGGACGTCCCCGAGGTTGACGCGAGTCGCCAGGTTGTACTGCAGCGGGTCGACGCGCGACAGGTCAGGCTTCATGGTCGCTCCTACGAGGCAGATGACTGGACGTGCTGGACGAACCTCGGTGACGGCGTCCGTCGTCACGTCGGGGGGAGACGTCGCCACGCCTCCGGCTCATGCGGCCGTCCCCCCTTTGGCAGTGAGGGCGTTCGCGAGATGGGTCGACCAGGCCTGCAGGACGTGCGCACGCCGGCGTGAGTCGTCGGTGAGCACATCGGCGAGCCCCAGACCGCGCGCCAGGTCCAGCGTCGCCTGGATCAGGCCGCGAGTATCCGGGTCGGAGTCGTCGGCGCCGAGCAGGTCGACGGCGATGCCGTGCACGCGCCTGGCGAACTTCTGCTCCAGCGGAACGATCTGGGCCCGCAGCGCCGGGTCGGCAGCAGCCACGGTCCACACCTGCAGGGCGGCGCGGAAGAGATCGCCGGTGTAGAGGTCGACGACCTGGGTCAACACGTCGTGGACCATGGCGGGCCGGTTCTCCTCCCGGAGCGCGATGCGCTGCGCCGCTACGGAGCGTTGTTCGAAGGTGTAGTCCAGCGCGGCGACGATGAGGTCCTCGCGAGTCGGGAAATGGTGCTGCAGGGCGCCTCGGCTGATCCCGGCCTCCTTCGCGATGACCGCGACGGTGGCCGCGTTCCACCCC
>JAJXUB010000084.1 GCA_021783215.1 Actinomycetes bacterium
CAGCCGACCAGTGACGGGGGACCAGCGGGGAACCGTTCGTCGAAGGCGACGATGTCCGCGTAGTGGCGGTCGAGGTCGATCCCCGGGTCCGGCGTGTCCGTGCGCGTGACGACGCGGGAGGCCTCGTCGAGGGCGAACCGGTCGGACCGGAGCAGGAGCAGCTCGTTGGTCGTCTTGACGGGCCGGAACCTGCTCCGCGGCACGTGCAGCGCCCGGGAGCCCTCGAACACCTCGATGGCCGTGCCCATCGCGGACTCGACCTGGATGACCTTCGTCGAGTCCTTCCTGGTCGGGTCGACCGTCTTGCGGTTGACGATGATCGGCAGGCCGAGCACGCCGTCGCGGACCGCGAGCCGCGCGCCGAGGACCTCGAGGTCGACCCACAGGTTGTTGGCATGGAAGAGGCGGTGCCGCTCGTTGTCCGCGAAGTACCCCTCCTCCCCTGGCGCGGTCATCGCGGAGTCCCGCAGGATGAGGCGTCCGTCGCGACGCCGGACCGCGAGATGTCCGCCCTTGGTGTCGTTGACGGTCCGATCGCACACCTCGGAGACGTAGGGGATGCCCTCGCGGGCCATCCACGCCGGGATCCGCGGGTCGCACGTCGCGCCGAGGTTGTCCGAGTTGGACAGGAACGCGTAGCGGAAACCCATGTCCCGCAAGGCATCGAGTAGCCCCGTCGTCAACAGGGAGACGTAGACGTCACCGTGCCCCGGCGGGCACCACTCGAGGCTGGGATCGTCGGGCCAGTCGACCGGCTCGAGGTTGTCGGCGCGCAGCTTGGGCTCGGCGTTCTGGACGAAGTCGAGCGGCAACCCCTCGACGGGCAGGTCCGGGTAGGAGGCGAGGATGGCCAACGACTCCTCCCGCGTCCGGAAGGAGTCCATGAGGAGCAACGGCACCTGGGCGCCATACTCGCCCCGGAGAGCCAGGACCTGCCGTGCGATGACGTCGAGGAAGGTCAGGCCCTCGCGGACGACGAGCGCGGTCTTCGGGCCGGAGAGGCCCATGCTCGTCCCGAGGCCGCCGTTGAGCTTGATGACCACCGTATGCCGGAGGGCCTCGGCGGCGGTCTCGGGCTCGACGTCGAGGTCCTCCAGACGGGGGACGTCGCCGAGCGGGTCGATGGTGCTCTCGGGGATGTAGCCGGTCGTCCCGGCCTCGAGCTGGTGGTAGTAGTCCACGAAGACGCCGATCGCGCGATCGTCGATGCCGCGTCGGCGCATCCGTTCCGTCGCCTGGCGCAGGCCCTCCTCGCTCATGCCCGCCAGCCTACGATGGCGGTCATGAGCGGCGGTCCGAAGCCCGACGCGCGGCGTGCTCGACGCGCGGCGCGGCGGGAGATCGCCGCCCGGCGGGACCTCGCTGCCGATGCTGTCGCCATCGCGCGCTGGGGCCTGGCCGCGGCCGCGGGCCTCCCGGCGGGCTCGACGGTGACGTTGTACGAGTCGCACACCGTCGAGCCTCCGGCATACCTCCTGCTGGATGCCCTGCGGGACAAGGGGTTCCGCGTGCTGCTGCCGATCACGCTCCCCGACCTGGACCTCGACTGGTTCGACGCCGCCGACCCGGCGCACGGGCCGCTCGGGCTCGATGCCGTCGCGGATGTCGCCCTCGCGTTCTGTCCCGGGCTCAGCGCCGACCGTTCGGGGACGCGGATCGGTCAGGGCGGCGGGTGCTACGACAAGGCGCTCCCCCGTATGCCACGGTGGGCGCGCCGTGTCGTGCTCCTCCACCCGGGCGAGGTGCTCCCGTCCGGAGCCATCCCGCGGGATGCCCACGACGTGCCCGTGGACGCCGCTCTGACCGCCGACGGGCTCCTCGAGCTCGGCTGACGGCCGGGCGCCGCTCATGCGTCCGGTCTCAGCGCCGGCGTCTCCTCCGTCACGCGGGGTCGACCGGTCGTCCTGCGAGACTTGGCCCACGGCTGATGATTGGAGGCGCGAGGCATGGTCGCCGGGTTGACGGTGTCGACGCTCACACCGACGCTCCTCGTCGGTGCGCTCGTCCTCCTCGTAGCGGTCGCCGCCGTCCGGCTGTCCACCCGCTCGGGCCTGCCGTCGCTGCTGCTCTACCTGGCCCTCGGCCTGCTTCTCGGAACACGCGGGCTCGGCATCCAGTTCGACTCCGCCCCCCTGGCCCAGGCTCTCGGGTACGCCGCGCTCGTCCTCATCCTCGCCGAGGGCGGCCTGACGACTCGATGGTCGCAGATCCGCCGCTCGGTCGCCCCGGCGCTCGTGCTGTCCACGGTCGGGGTCCTCGTCTCCGTGGCCGTCGTCGGGCTGGCGGCCCACCTCGTTCTCGGGCTCGACGCGACGACCTCCCTGCTCATCGGCGCCATCCTGTCCTCCACCGACGCCGCGGCGGTCTTCTCCGTGCTGCGCCGGGTTCCGATCCCCCATCGGCTCAGCGGGCTCCTCGAGGCGGAGTCGGGGTTCAACGACGCGCCCGTCGTCATCCTCGTCACCGTGTTCGCCGAGGCCGCCGCCCACGCCGGCAACCACACGGGCTGGCCGATGCTCGCCGTCATGGCCGTGGTCGAGCTCGCGGGCGGCGCGGCCATCGGGCTGGCCATCGGGTGGGTCGGGGGCCACCTGGCCACCCGCACGGCCCCCGGCTCCTCGGCGCTCTTCGGCCTTGCCATGCTCGCCCTCATCGTCCTCGCGTATGCCACCGCCGCCGCTGCGCACGCGTCCGGGTTCATCGCCTGTTACCTGGCCGCCCTCGTCCTCGGGAACCTCGAGCTCCCGCACACGACGGCGACCCAGTCGTTCGCCGCCTCCCTCGGATGGCTCGCCCACATCGGGCTCTTCGTCATGCTCGGGCTGCTCGCCGACCCGGCGGACTTCGGCCCTCAGGTCGTCCCGGCGGTCGTCCTCGGCGCTGTCCTGCTGCTCGTGGCCCGGCCCCTCGCCGTCGCCGTGTCGTTGACGCCGTTCCGGTTCCGGTGGCGCGACCAGGCGTTCCTGTCGTGGGCGGGCCTTCGAGGGGCCGTGCCCGTCGTCCTCGCGACCGTCCCCATCACCGTGGGCATCCCGCGCCTGGCCTGGATCTTCGACCTCGTCTTCGTCCTCGTCGTCGTCTTCACCGCCCTCCAGGCGCCCGTCCTGCCGTGGGTCGCCGGCCGGCTCGGGGTGCGCGAGGAGAGCAGGGCCCTCGACCTGCGCGTCGAGGCCACGCCGCTCGACGACCTCCACGCCGGGCTGCTGCAGGTCCATGTCGGGCCCGCCTCACGGTTGGCCGGCGTGACCGTCGACGAGCTGCGCCTTCCGCCGGAGGCGCACGTCGTCCTCCTCGTCCGCCAGCACACCACGGTCATGCCCGAGCCGCGGACCCTCATCCGGCACGGCGACGACCTGCTCATCGTCACGACCGCGGCGGTCCGGAACATGGTGGAGCGCCGGGTCCGGGCCGTCTCTCTGGACGGCCGCCTGGCCGGCTGGTCGACGGAGGGCCGCGACGGCGTACGGCGAGACCGGGAATGACCGGGCACCCCGAACTCCTTATACTTCCCGCAGCAGCCAGCCAAGGAGTGAGTCCGTTGCCCACGTACGCCTATGCGTGCACCGAGTGCGACCACCGCTTCGAGATCGTCCAGTCCTTCAGCGACGACTCGTTGACGGTGTGTCCGGAGTGCCAGGGGCGGCTCCGCAAGCTGTTCAACCCCGTGGGGGTCGTCTTCAAGGGCAGTGGCTTCTACCGGACGGACTCCCGCCGCTCGTCCTCCTCCTCGACCCCCGCGTCGAAGCCGGCCTCCGGTGCCTCGACGTCGTCGGGCACGTCGTCCACAGCCTCGGGGTCGTCCACCGGGTCGTCCACAGGCTCCTCCTGAGACGCCGCGGCAGGGTGGCCGGCGCCTAGCGTCCCCATCCGTGAGATCGACGCATCGACCGACACGGGCTCCACGCGCGCCGCTGAGCCGACACGGCCGCTGGCGGATCGCGGCGCTCCGGAGGGTTCTCGCCGCGCTGTGTCTGACCGGCGCCGCGACGTTGACCGTCCGAGCCGCCGCGCCCGAGCCGCCACCGACACGTCTCGTCGTCGTGGCCGCCCGCGACGTCGCCCCGGGCGCGGTCATGACAACCGGCGACATCCGGCTCGCCCGGTTGGGGGCGGACGTCCTCCCCCGCGGCGTTGTCTGCGCCGCCTCGGACGTCGTGGGGCGACGAGCAGCGGGCCCCCTGGTCGCCGGCGAGCTCGTCACGGACACCCGGCTCCTCGGACCCGGGCTGCTGACCGGTATGCCACCGGGGACGACGACCGTCGTCGTCCCCGTCGACGGATCCGCCGTCGTCGCAGGCCTTTCCGTCGGGGCACGGGTCGACGTGTTCGCCATCGGCCTCGCGGATCCCGTGGCCGCTGACGTCACCGTCGTCGGGCTGCTGCCTGCCGGGGACCAGGCATCGGCCCTGCCGGGGGTCGCCCTCGCGATGACCCGCACGCAGGCCGGACGGATCGCCGTGGCCCGCGGTTCCGTCGGCGACGGAGCGACCGGCGGCTTCCTTCTCGCGGCACACTGAGCGCGGGCGACGGGACGCGGTGACCGCGAGACGGGCCTCGCCTCGGGCACGACTCGTCGGATCCCCGTGGGTCATCGCCCCGCAACAGGCACAGGACGGGCGCTGCCGCGGTAGCCTCGCGATCGGCCAGGTCACACGAACGTCCCTGGCGAGACCGACGCCAGCCGGACCACAGAGACTAGGAGAACAGAACGTGAAGGGTTTCAAGGAATTCATCATGCGTGGCAACCTCCTCGAGCTTGCCATCGCGTTCGTCCTCGGTGGCGCGTTCGCCACCGTCATCAAGTCGTTCACGGCGATGTTGATGGACATCATCGGCAAGATCGGCAACACGCCGAACTTCTCCGCATGGGCTCCGGGAGGGGTTCACGTCGGTGACTTCATCACCGCGTTCATCGCCTTCGTCATCGTCGCCGCCGTCGTCTACTTCTTCGTCGTCAAGCCCTACGAGGCCTACCGCCGACGCCGCGGCATCTCGGAGGAGGCCGCCGACGACGCGCAGGTCCGTCTCCTCGGCGAGATCCGCGACGCCCTGACGAGGAACGACGCGCAAGCCTGAACCACGCGGACGAAGCGCCGGTCACGACGGAGTGACCGGCGCTTCGTCGTATGCCTGACCGAGCCTCTCACTCCCAGTGGGGCGGGCGCTGCTCCTGCAGCCAGCGGTCGCGAGCGCGGCGGTCCTCGCGTTCGCCCCACCCGGCGTCGGTGTCGTCGCGGGTCTGGTCGAGCTCGGGCCCGCCCGCGCGCGGCTCCGTCGACCGGGCGGTGTCCGCGGCGGGATCGGTCGGGGCATCGTGGGCCATGGCGAGAGCGGTGACACGGCTGACGTCGCGCGCCGGGTCGCGGAACAGGTCCGTCGTCCACACCCGCACCGGCGTCCAGCCGAGACGCGCGAGGTGCTCGGCCCGGAGCCGGTCCCGGTCGCGCGTCGTCCGGAGCGCCGCGTAGGCGGGACCGTCCGCCTCGACGGCCAGGACGGGGCCGGGGCCCGGCCCGCGAACGGTGAGGTCGATCGGGTGCTCGGACGCGCCGTAGCTCTCCTCGACCGTCAGGCCTGAGCGACGCAGCCGCGCAGCGAAGTCGGCGACGACGCGGGACTGTCCACGCCCAGCGGAGGCGGACCCGGCGCTCGGGCCGCCGGCGGCGGCATACGCGAGGAAGTCACGGAGCATCACGGCACCGCGTGCCTTCAGGCGGGAGGGGTCGAGGTCCTCGGCGGTGAGCGAGGAGACGACGGTCATCCGGACGCGTGCGCGGGTGACCGCGACGTTGAGGCGCCGCTCGCCTCCTTCGGTGTTGAGGGGGCCGAACCGGTGCAGGACCCGGCCGTGTGGCGTCTTGCCGTAGCCGACCGACAGGATGACGGCGTCCCGCTCGTCGCCCTGGACGCGCTCGAGGTTCTTGACGAAGAACGGCTGCGGCCGGCTCTCGTCGAAGAACGCAGCGAGATCCGGCTCGTCATGGGTGACCTTGACGAACCGCGCGCGGAGCGCCTCCTCGATGCGGTTGGCGTGTGAGATGCCGAGCGCGATGACGCCGAGCGACTCCTCCGGACGCGCCCGGGCGTGCTCGAGGACCAGCTCGACCACCCGGTCGACCTCCGCGGTCGTCGTCTCGACCCCCCGGTCGGCTTCGACGGTCACGCCCGTGCCATCAACATGCTCCAGGGTGAGGACGGGCTCGGTCCCGGTCCCGGGAAACGTGACGAGCGCTCCGCCGTAGACCTCACGGTTGGCGAACGCGATGAGCCGCTCGTCGCGCGAGCGGTAGTGCCAGCGCAGCGTCCGTGCCGGGAGGGCCGCGGTGAGGACGTCGAGGACGGACTCGAAACCCTCGGTGAGGCCGTCGTCCTCGGGTGCGGCCTCATCGTCGTCAGCCGCGGACGTCATGAAGAAGGTCGTCGGTGGCAGCTGGTGCTCGTCGCCGACGACGACGACCTGGCGGGCCCGGGAGATCGACGAGACCGCCTGCGCGGGAGGGATCTGCGAGGCCTCGTCGAAGATGACGACGTCGAACAGCTGGCCGGCCGGTAGGGCGGAGGCGACGACGAGGGGGCTCATCGCGATGCACGGCTTGATCGCCGTGACGACGGGGCCCGCGACCGTCATGAGGTCCGTCAGGGTGCGGTGCCGCCGTGACTTGGCTGCCTCGGCACGGACGAGGGCCTCCCCCTGCGGATGGTCGGCGAGGACGCGACGGAGCTCCGCCGCCGCCGCCGCCCGGACCCGGGCCGCGGTGGACGAGACGTGCTCCCTGTCGGCGGCGGCGAAGGCCGCCTCCGTGGCGCGCAGGGCGTCGCCGTGGTGGCCGCCGTACCTCGGGTCGCGCAGGGCGAGGTCCTCGATGACGGAGGTCCACCAGACGAAGTCGAGCTCGGCCCGCGCGCGATCGGGCGGCACGGCTCGTGCCCCGAGGTCGTCGACCAGGGGCTGCAGCCCCGCCTCGCGCAACGCGTCGAGGGTCGGCAGCACGGTCGGGATGACGGCGAGCCGGTCGGGGTGCGCGTCGAGGGCAGCGACGCGGGTGCGGAGGGCGGGCAGCGGCATATCGAGCAGGTCCCCGCCGTCGCGCGTCTGCGCCAGCCGCTCGCCGAGCCAGTCGAGATCCGCAGTGAGGCAACCGTAGGCCGCCTCGGCGATGTCGAGGTCCGGGGGAAGCTCGGGCCGACCACCGCCGCCGGCCATGGCCCTCCAGGTCCCACGTTGCGCGGCGGCATCGACGAGGGCGCCATGAAGGTCCGCCGGAGGCCGCCCTGGGCGCAGGAGGGACTTCGCCTGCCTGCGCAGGCGCCGGCGTTCCAGCCAGCCGAGGTCGACCCCGGCGTCACGCCGCTGGGCGCTCGAGCCCGTTGCCGCGACGAGCTGGTCGAGGGGGATGTCGAAGATGTCGGGACGGAACACCTCGAGGGTGCCGCGGACCGACGCGATGTTCGTGAGGATGGTGCCCCAGTCGGCGACCCGCTCGACGGCGGGGAGGTGGAGGCCCGCGAAGACCTCCTGCATCCGCGCCTGCATCGCGTCGAGCCCCCCTTCGGCCAGGCGCGTTGTCCGCTCGCGGGCCGCGAGCGCCTCCTCCGGGGTGCCGATCCGCGCCCCGTGCCAGGGGTCGCCGTCGTGGTCGGACGACCACGCCCCACGAGCACCGGCATCGACGAGCTCGCGGCCGAGCTCGTCGACCCGGGACCGGGGCATGGCGGCGAGCCGGTCGCCATGGAGACGGACGTGGGAGTGGGGTGGCTCGGGGAGCGAGGTGAGGGTGAGGACCTCTTCCTGGGCGGCATAGGCGCTGACGCCCCACGGCGAGCGCTCCTCGTGGAGGGCGGTCACGTGGTCGGTGAGGGCGCGCCGGCGGGCGATGAGCTCGGTGCGGACCGGTTGCCCGGTCGGGCCGGCGGAGGCGAGCCCCGACTCGAGCGCACGGCCGAGCTCTGCGGCGACCCGGCGTCGTGAGGTCGTCCCGCCGTGAAGGTCAAGCACGAGGTCGCCGAGGCCGACGCCCTCGAGACGGTCGACGACGGCGTCGATGGCGGCACGCTTCTCAGCGACGAAGAGGACCCGCTTGCCGTCCGCGACGAGGGTCGCGACGAGGTTGACGATCGTCTGGGACTTGCCCGTGCCCGGCGGTCCCTTGACGACGAGGTTCGCACCCGAGCGGACTGCCTCGATGACCGCCTCCTGCGTCGAGTCGGCGTCGAGGACGAGGTACTCGCGTTCGGGGTCCGGGTCCGATGCCATGGGTTCGAGGATGTGGCTGCGCACGCTCGCCAAGGCGGTCGGGTCCCCGGCCAGGGCGGCGATGACGTCGTGGTTCGCGAGGTCGGCGCCCTGGGCGGCGAGGTCGGCGACCATGGGGAGCTTGGCATACGAGAAGTTGCCGACGACGAAACGTGGGGCGATCGTGAAGCGGGGCACCGACGCGCAGAGGTCCGTCAGGGCGGCGAAGGCCGGCTCGGGGTCGAACCGGCCTCGGGCGAGGGCCATGTCCTCGAGCGCGTCGGGGTCGACGTCGATCCCCTGCTCGGATGCGAGATAGTGCCGCAGGACGGGGTTGAGCTCGACCTCCTCGCCGAGGTCGAGGATGAAGTCCTCGTGGGCTGCACCCGTGGGCCGGAGAACGCACGTGCGGAGCAGGACGGGCGCCGATGGCGGACGGCTCGACTTCCGCTCGGTCCACGTCGCCATGCCGATGGCGAGGAACCCGGTGCCGATCCCTCGCTCCTGCTTCAGCTCGCGGGTCTTGCCGGCGATGGCTCGTGCGCGCCGACGGGCTTCGCCGAGGGCGGCGGGTTCGCGGACGAGGTCGGACAGCTTGCACGGGCCGCCGGCGAGGAGCCGCGCGAGGCCGCTGGGGTGCGCCGTCGTCAGGTCGAGCGTGCCCGTCGGGAGGTCGCGGTACCAGAGGAGGGTGTTGCGGCCGCCGAGGTCGACGAGGTGACGGGTCCACGTCGCGACGGCCTTGGCGACCCGGTCAGCTCGGGGGTCCTGCGACGCGGGCTGCTCGACGGGTCCTTCGGTCACCTCGTCAGGCTAACCCGTAGGCGTGCGCCTGGGCCTTGGACCCGCGACGGAAGGGCAGGCACACGAGGCCGCTTGAGGCGCAACCGGAACCGACGCGGATCGGTCGCTGCGGTGGAACGGCTACCCTTGTCGGCGGCCCGACCATGCGTGCCGGCCCCCCGCCCTCGTAGCTCAGGGGATAGAGCACCGCTCTCCTAAAGCGGGTGTCGGCAGTTCGAATCTGCCCGGGGGCACCACCACTTTCCGCAGGTCATCCCTGTAGGAGCGGGGCCGTGTCAAGAACGTTCGGCGGTTGTTCTTGGCTGGTCCGGACCGTTGCTGGGCATGACGAGATGGGCG
>JAJXUB010000012.1 GCA_021783215.1 Actinomycetes bacterium
GATCTTGCCGCCCTTGATGTCGGTGACGGCTTTGGCCGTGTCCATCGTCACCGTCCCCGTCTTCGGGTTCGGCATGAGACCGCGCGGGCCGAGGATCTTGCCGAGCCGACCCACCTTGCCCATCATGTCCGGGGTCGCAACGACGGCGTCGAAGTCGAGCCATCCGCCGCTGATCTTCTCGATCATGTCGTCGCTCCCGACGTAGTCGGCGCCGGCCGCCTTCGCCGCCTCGGCCTTGTCGCCGCCGGCGATGACGAGGACGCGAGCGGTCTTGCCGGTGCCGTTGGGGAGGTTGACCGTGCCACGGACCATCTGGTCCGCCTTGCGGGGGTCGACGCCGAGCCGGAACGCGACCTCGACGGTCTCGTCGTACTTCGCCTTGGCGTTGTCCTTGGCGAGGCGGATCGCCTCGAGGGGCGCGTAGACCTTGCCGGCCTCGATCTTGTCGGCCGCGGCGCGGTAGCTCTTGCTGCGCTTCATGTGCGTTCTCCTGTGTCGTGTCGTCGCGTCACGCGTGACGCGGTGGAGCTGTGGTGCGAGCCGAAGCGGGCTCTCCCACGGCGGCATACGACGGTCGTATGCCGCGGGCGGGCGTGGTGCCGCCAGGTCAGAGGTCGACGGTGACGCCCATCGAGCGGGCCGTGCCGGCGATGATCCGCATGGCCATCTCGATGTCGTTGGCGTTGAGGTCCTCCATCTTGGTCTGGGCGATCTCCCGGACCTGGTCGGCCGTCAGGCGGGCGACCTTCGTCTTGTGGGGCTCGCCGGAGCCCTTCTGGATGCCGGCGGCCTTCTTGATGAGCTCGGCGGCCGGCGGGGTCTTCGTGACGAAGGTGAAGGAACGGTCCTCGTAGACCGTGATCTCGACGGGGATGACGTTGCCACGCTGGGACTCCGTCGCCGCGTTGTACGCCTTGACGAACTCCATGATGTTGACGCCGTGCTGGCCGAGGGCGGGGCCGACGGGGGGGGCGGGCGTCGCCGCGCCGGCCTGGATCTGCAGCTTGATGAAGCCGGAGACCTTCTTCTTCGGGGGCATTGGATGTCCTTACCTCTTGTTGTGGGCCGACGCCGACGGGCGATGACCCGGTTGCGGGTGGGAGGTCGTCCGGTCAGAGCTTCGAGACCTGGCTGAACGACAGCTCGACCGGGGTCTCCCGGCCGAAGATGGAGACGAGCACCTTGAGCTTCTGGGTGTCGGGGTTGATCTCGGAGATGGTCGCCGGGAGGGTCTCGAACGGGCCCTCCATGACGGTGACGGACTCGCCGATCTCGAAGTCGACGAGGGTGGCCTGCTTGGCCGAGCCGCCCTGCGCCGCCGCTCCGCCCGCCCCGGCCGTGGCCGGCGCGCCGATCCCCGCGGGCTTGAGCATCGCGAAGACCTCGTCGAGGGTCAGCGGTACCGGCTGGTGGGCGTTGCCGACGAACCCGGTGACCCCGGGCGTATGCCGCACCGCCCCCCAGGACTCGTCGGTGAGGTCCATCCGGACGAGGACATAGCCGGGCATCCGGACGCGCCGGACGAGCTTCTTCTGGCCACCTTTGATCTCGGTGACCTCCTCCATGGGGACCTGCACCTCGAAGATGTAGTCCTCCATGTTCAGGCTGGTCATCCGGCTCTCGACGTTGGCCTTGACCCGGTTCTCGTAGCCGGCATAGGAGTGGATGACGTACCAGTCGCCGAACTTGCTCGCCAGGTCGTCCTTGAACGCCTGGACCGGGTCGACCTCGGGGAGGATGTCCCCGTCCTCGTCGACGGCGGGCGGCTCGTCGGCCGCCGGGGTCTCCTCGGCCGCCGGGGTCTCCTCGGCCGCCGGGGTCTCCTCGGCCGATGCGACGTCGACGGCGGCGGTGTCGTCGGCCACGGCGCCCCCGAAGGCCAGGGCGGCGTCGGACTCCCGGCGCGCGGTCAGCTCCTCGGCCGGAGTCACCTCCGCCTCCCCCACGGTGCCGCGGTCGGTGTCGAGGAGGACCTGGTCGACGACGAGCTCCTCCGGCGCGTTGTGCGGCGCCTCGGGCTCGTCGGACGTCCACTGGTCGGACACGTTTGCCTGCTTCCTGCTTGCTGGTCGGTGCGTTAGGGGGCCGCCGTCAGGCGAAGACCCAGGAGACAAGGTGGCTGAAGAGGAAGTCGAACCCGGAGACGACCGCCATGATGATCCCGACGAAGACGATGACGACGAGGGTGTAGTTCCACAGCTCCGACCGGGTCGGCCGGACCACCTTGCGCAGCTCGTCGAGGATCTGCCTGACGAAGAGACCGACGGAGGCGAAGAGCCGCGAGACCGCGCCACCCCGCGAGGCGTCCTTGCGCCCCGTCTGGCCCGACCCGCGAGGCCTGGCACCCACGTTCGTCACGTCACACACCTCCTCGAGCGAATAGTCGAGCCTTCGGCCCGGCCCGTACGGTCATGGCCGGCCGCAGCTCATGCGAGCCACGGCGACGCAGGGCAGGAGGGACTCGAACCCCCAACCGCCGGTTTTGGAGACCGGTGCTCTACCAATTGAGCCACTGCCCTGTGGAACGGCCCGTTTGGTGAGGTCGTTCCTGGCGGGATGCGGGCACGCCGAAGCATGGTGCAACTCCCACCGGCCGCTCAGCATACGGGAGGTTGCCGGGTGGGCGCGAACCGCGCCTCGGGCCGGGGCGCGTTGGTGGGACCATGGACCGCGTGACCGCGACGACCGTGACCCCACTGGCCAGCCGAACCGAGGATGAGCTCCGGGCCTTCCACGCCGAGCAGCTCGCCGCCTACGAGGACCTCCGTGGTCGCGGCCTGCGTCTGGACCTCACCCGGGGCAAACCGTCCGTCGCCCAGCTCGCCCTGTCCGACGACCTGCTCCGCCTGCCCACGGGGCACACGGCGGCCGACGGCATCGACGTGCGCAACTACGGGGGGCTGGAGGGGCTGCGCGAGCTCCGGCAGATCTTCGCCGAGCTCCTCGGTGTCGACACCGACCAGATCATCGCCGGCGGTAACAGCAGCCTGAGCATCATGCACGACTGCCTCGTCCACCTTCTCCTGCACGGGGGCGTCGACGGCGCCCAGCCGTGGTCCCGCGAGAACCCGGTCCGGTTCGTCTGCCCGGTCCCCGGGTACGACCGGCACTTCACCATGCTCGCGTCCTACGGCATCGAGATGGTCACCGTCCCCATGCGCGGGGATGGCCCAGATGCGACCGCCGTCGCCGCGCTCGTCAAGGCCGACCCCTCCATCAAAGGCATGTGGCTCGTCCCCACGTATGCCAACCCGACGGGTGCGGTCTGCACCGAGGAGGTCGCCGCCCGGCTCGCCGCGATGCCGACGGCCGCGCCCGACTTCAAGCTCTTCTGGGACAACGCCTACTCCGTCCACCACCTCACCGACGACGAGCCGAAGAGCGCGGACATCCTCTCTTTGTGCTCGGCGGCCGGCCACGCGAACCGCGCCCTCGTCTTCGCCTCGACGAGCAAGATCACGTATGCCGGTGCCGGCGTCGCCTTCCTCGCCGCGTCCGAGGACAACATCCGGTGGTACCTGCGCCACCAGCAGTTCGCCTCGATCGGGCCGGACAAGGTCAACCAGCTCCGTCACGCCGAGTTCTTCGGCGACGCCCAGGGCGTCCGGGACCACATGGCCAGGCACCGCGAGATCCTCGCGCCGAAGTTCGCCGCCGTCCAGGACGCCCTCGCGACACTGGAGGGGCTGGGCATCGCGGCGTGGTCGAACCCCGTCGGCGGCTACTTCGTCAACCTCGACGTCATGGACGGCACGGCGGGTCGGGTCGTCGAGCTCGCCAAGGGCGCCGGGATCGCCCTGACACCCGCCGGTGCCTCCTTCCCCCACGGGGAGGACCCGCACGACCGGAACATCCGCCTCGCACCGAGCTTCCCCGTGCTCGAGGAGGTGGTGACCGCCATGGCCGGCGTCGCGACGTGCGTCGCCCTCGCGGCCGTGGAGCGGCTCCTCGACGGATCCGCTGCGTCGGCATACGTGCCGGCCGTCGGCAATCCCGAAGGTGCGTGAGGCGGAACCTCCTCGATGGCGGCGGTCCGGTCATAGAGTGAGGACATGTCGGAGCGGACCGAGAACATAGACGACGAGCTCGGCAGCTACAGCGTCGACGACGAGGACCAGCTGCAGGCCGACGACACTCTGATCTCCGACGGGGTCGACGACCCGCTCGACCGCGGGTACAGCCCGCCGGACCGTCCCCCGACCGGCTGGGTCGAGAAGCCGAACACGCTCGACCAGCGCCTCCGCGAGGAGGAGGACGACCCCTACACCCGCGTCGGCAGCGACTCCGGCGAGACCGATGACGACGGGGACGACGACTGGGAGGACCCCGAGGTCGGAGACGAGCGCGCCGGGCGCCTCGCGTCACCGGACGGGGACGACCAGGCCGACACGTTCGGCCGTGACGTGGGCGTCGACGGCGGGGCGGCCTCGGCCGAGGAGGCCGCCGTCCACGTCATCGGGGACGAGTGAGCGGTCGGCGCGACCTCACGGCACTTCCGAAGGCGCATCTGCACCTTCACTTCACGGGATCCGCGCGCGTCGAGACGGTCCGCGACCTCGCGGACCGACACGGCGTCCGCCTGCCTGACGCCTTCCTCGGCGAATGGCCGCCGGTCCTCTCGGCACGGGACGAGCGCGGCTGGTTCCGGTTCCAACGGCTGTACGACGCGGCACGCGGGTGTGTCCGCACCGAGGAGGATATGCGCCGGATCGTCCGCGAGGCGGCGCAGGACGACGCCCGCGAAGGCTCGCGCCGGCTCGAGCTCCAGGTCGACCCGACGGCCTACGCCGCGAACGTCGGGGGGATCACGCCTGCCCTCGAGATCGTCCTCGACGAGGCACGCGCCGTCTCCGCCGCCGGTGCGACGTCCGTCGCGGTCATCGTCGCGGCGAGCCGGATCCGGCACCCGCTCGAGGCCCGTGCCCTCGCCCGTCTTGCCGCGCGCCATGCCGGCGAGGGCGCGGGCGCCGTCGTCGGGTTCGGGCTGTCCAACGACGAACGGCGAGGGTCGACGCCCGAGTTCGCCCCGGCCTTCCGCATCGCCGCGGCGGCCGGTCTCGCGCTCGTCCCTCACGCGGGGGAGCTCCTCGGGCCGGCGGCCGTCGAGGAGACCGTCGCGTCGCTCGGGCCGGACCGGATCGGTCATGGGGTGCGCTCGGTCGAGGACCCCCGGGTGCTCGAGCTCGTCGCCCACGAGGGCATCGCCCTCGAGGTCTGTCCGGGATCCAACGTCGCCCTCGGCGTTTTCGCCGAACCCCGGGACGTCCCCCTGCGGTCCATCATCGCGGCCGGGGTCGACGTCGCGCTCGGCGCCGACGACCCCCTCCTGTTCGGCACCCGGCTCGTCGACCAGTACGCGACGGCCCGCGACGTCCACCTGCTCGACGATGCCGCGCTCGCGGGGCTGGCCCGTGCCTCGTTCAGGGCGAGCCGTATGCCGGACACCGACTCGCGCGAGGCCATCGCCGCCGTCGACGCGTGGCTCGCGAGCGAGCCGGCGTGACCGGCATACGCGGGTCTAGAGCGCCAGCCCGACGAGCACGGGCTCGTTGACGAGCCGCACCCCGTAGGCCCGCTCGACGCCGTCCCGGACCTCCCGGGCCAGGCCGAGGACGTCCCCCGCGGTCGCACCGCCCCGGTTCGTCACGGCGAGGGTGTGCTTCGTCGAGAGGGAG
This sequence comes from Actinomycetes bacterium, assembly GCA_021783215.1. GTDB lineage: Bacteria > Actinomycetota > Actinomycetes > Actinomycetales > Dermatophilaceae > JAJXUB01. The sequence goes on from JAJXUB010000012.1 coordinate 5,676, forward strand.
ACCGGGCCGGGGAGGCCGTGACCCTTCGCGAAACCGGCATGGTCGATCAGCCACGCCGCGGAGGTCTTCACCCGGCCGTCCGGCTCCGGCCAGCGCGGCACCTCGGGGGCCTTGGCGGCGAGCGCCGCGAACTCCTCGACCGACAGGACCGGGTTGGTGAAGAACGAGCCGCAGCTCCACGTGTCGTGGTCCGCGGGGTCGAGGACCATGCCGCGCTGCCGGCGCTGGGCGATGACGGCCGCGCGGGCGTCGGCGAGCGGGACCCGGGAGCCGAGCTCGACGCCCAGCCCCGACGCGAGCGCGGCGTACACGATGGGCCGGCACACGTCGGCGACCTCGAGCTGGAAGACGACCTCGAGGACGACATAGCGGTCGGTGCCCTTGAGCCTGCTGCCGCGGTAGGCGAAGCCGCAGTCGGTGTTGGCCCACGTGCGGACGGCCTCGTCATGCCGGTCCCACACCCGCACCTGGGCGATCGTCTGGGCCACCTCCTGCCCGTAGGCCCCGACGTTCTGGATCGGTGTCGCCCCGGCGAGCCCGGGGATGCCGGACAGGGCCTCGACGCCGGCCCAGCCCTGCTCGACGGCATGCTCGACGAAACCGTCCCACGGCTCCCCCGCGGCGACCCGGACCGTGGCCCCGCCGCAGTAGTCGGCCGACTCGACCCGGAGGCCGCGCGTCGCGACGCGGATGACCGTCCCGGCGAACCCGTCGTCGGCGACGACGAGGTTGGACCCGCCCGCGACGACGAGGAGCGGCTCCCCTGCGTCGTCGACCTCGCGGACCGCGTCGACGAGCTCGTCCGTCGTCGTCACCGTGACGAGCCGGGCCGCCGGGCCGCCGACGCGCATCGTCGTCAGCGGCGCGAGGGGCACGCCGGTCTGCTCGGTCGTCGTCACGCGGGACGCACCCCCGGGCCGTCAGCCGAGCCGGACGACGGCTGTGCAGCGTCCGAGGACGTCCCGGCCGCCGGCGGTCGCCGTGACGGCGACCGTCGCCGTGCCCGCACCAGGGTCCATGTCGGTGACCTCGCCGGCGACGACGATCTCGCTGCCGGTCCGGGGAACGACGACCATGTTGGTGAAGCGGGTCCCGTACGCGACGATCCGCCCCGGGTCACCCGCCCACTCGGTGACGAGGGTGCCCGTGGCCCCCATCGTCCACATCCCGTGCGCGATGACGTCGGGCAGGCCGACCTGCCTGGCGAAGTCCTCGTTCTGGTGGATCGGGTTGTCGTCGCCGGACGCGGCGGCATACGCGCGGAGGGTGTCCCGGCGAACGGGGATCGTCTTCGGGCCGAGCTTCTCCCCGACGGTGACATCGGCGACGCGGCGGACGGTCATGGTCACTCCCCTCCCCGGATGACGATGGTCGAGACGGCGGTGCAGACCGCCTTGCCCTCGGCGTCGACCAGCTCCGTGCGGACGTCGACCATCGCGTGAGCACCCGCCTGGCGGATCCCGTCGACCGTCGTCGTCCCCGTGATGTGGTCGCCGGCGGTGATGGGCCGGTGGTGGGTGAACCGCTGCTCGCCGTGGACGACGCGGGAGTAGTCGATCCCGGCCTCCGGGTCGCCGACATAGGCCCGTGAGCAGCGCTGCTCGATCGTCACCGCCATCGTCGGCGGGGCGATGACGTCGGGGTAGCCGGCAGCCCGGGCCGCCTTGGCATCGGTGTGGACGGGGTCGGTGGCGCCCACGGCGGCGGCGAAGGCCGCGATGGCGTCCGCGTCGACGACGTAGGGGCCGCTGGGGGGGTAGGTGCGCCCCACGAAGTCCGGGTTGACAGCCATGGCGGCCATTCTAGGAGTGGACATGCGACGGCCGCCGACCCCATCCGGGTGCGGCGGCCGATGCGGGTGAACCGGAGGTCAGCGGGTCTCGCGGTGGATCGTGTGGCGACGGTCGCGCGGGCAGTACTTCTTGATCTCGAGCCGGTCGGGGTCGTTGCGGCGGTTCTTGACCGTGATGTAGTTGCGCTCCTTGCACTCCGTGCACGCAAGAGTGATCTTGGGACGGATTTCGGAGGACTTGCTGGCCACGGGGCAACCTGCGCTTTCAACGAACGTCTGCTGTGGGAGCCGGGCGAGCCGGCCAACCTGCCTAGGGTACGCGAGGGCGGGCCGGAACCCGAAATCTCGCCGCGTAGCGGGAGCGGGGCTCGATCCCGCGACCTCACGATTATGAGTCGTGCGCTCTAACCAGCTGAGCTATCCCGCCATGGGCCGCCGAGGCGGCCAGAGCCTCCTGTCGGAATCGAACCGACGACCTTCTCCTTACCATGGAGACGCTCTGCCGACTGAGCTAAGGAGGCGTCGCGCCGCGGCTCAACGGGGCCGCGAGTGCGTCCGAGAGACTACACGTTGCGCCGCGCCTCGATGAAATCAGCCGTCCGTGACGCCCCGGGCGGGTATGCCCGCGAGGGCCCGCACCAGCCGGGCGTGGGACTCGAGCAGGGCCGGCCCGTACCACGTCAGGTGGCGCCCGTCGACGAGCACCGTCGGAACGCGCGCGAACGCGTCGGGCCCGTCGGCCGGGGTGAAGGGGTACGGCTCGTCCGGGAGGAGAACGGCGTCGAGCGCGGACGGGTCGTCGAGCGCGGCGGGGTCGACATGGGGGTAGCGTCCCGTCGCCCCCGGCGACACGACCGTCAGGCCGAGCCGCGACAACAGGTCGGCCGTGAACGTCGGCCGGCCGACGACGAGCCACGGATCGCGCCACACGGCGACGGCGACGCGGGCCCGCGGCGGCAAGGGCCGGAAGCCCCACACGGACTCCACCTGCCCGAGCCACGCCGGCAGTCCCCAGCCGCACGCGTCGAAGAGCCGGCCCATCGACGCGACGGCCCCCGGGACGGTCTCGATGTCCGTCACCCAGACCTGGACTCCCTCGGCCCGCAGCCGACGGACGTCGATCTCGCGGTTCTCCTCCTTGTTGGCGACGACGACGTCGGGCTCCAAGGCGACGACCGCCGCCACGTCGGGGTTCTTCGTCCCCCGGACCCGAGCGACGTCGAGCCGGGCGGGACGTACACACCAGTCCGTCGCGCCGACGAGCGCCCCGGGTCTCGTCGCGGCGACGGCCTCGGTGAGGGACGGGACGAGCGAGACGACCCGGCGTACGGGGCCCTCGAGGCGGACCCGGTGACCCAGGTCGTCACGCACGGGCGGCGAGCCAGTCGACCGCTTCGACGTAGCCGGCGACCCCGCGCCCGATGATGACGTGGTCGCACACGTCGGTGAGATAGCTGTGGCTGCGGAAGGGCTCGCGCCGGTGGATGTCGCTGACGTGGACCTCCACCTTCGGGCATCGCACGGCGGCGAGCGCGTCGCGCAGGGCCACGCTCGTGTGCGTGAGCCCCCCGGCGTTGATGACGAGCCCGTATGCCGTCGCCCGCACCTCCTGGACCCAGTCGATGAGGACGCCCTCGTGGTTGGACTGGCGCGCGTCGAGCTGAAGACCGTGCGCGCCCGCCGCACGCTCGCACAGGACGACGACGTCGGCGAGGGTCTCGTGGCCGTAGATCTCCGGCTCGCGCTCGCCGAGGAGGTTGAGGTTCGGGCCGTTGAGGACGACGACGGTGCGCGGCATGTCGGGGGGACGCCGGTCAGTCGGGGTCGGCGATGCGGATGACCGTTCGCCCCGCGACGGACCCGGTGACGATCTCGCGGCATACCTGGGGCAGCGCGGCGAACTCGCGGGTGTGGCCGATGGCCGCCGTGTCGATCCGCAGGTCCGTGGCCATCCGATGCCACAGCTCGCGGCGGACCTCGTCGGGGAACCAGCCGGAGTTGATCCCGAAGAGGTTGACGCCACGGAGGATGAACGGCATGACCGTCGTCGCGACCTTGACACCGCCGGCGTTTCCGTAGGACGCGATCCCCCCGCCGCGCTTGGTCGTCGAGGCGAGCCAGGCGAGGGTCTGGCCGCCGACGGAGTCCATCGACGCGGCCCACATCTCGGAGTCGAGGGTGCGCACCTTCTCCGTGTCCGGACGGCCTTCGACGGTCGTGGCGCCGAGCCGGCGTAGCGCCTCGTGCTCGTCGGCCTTGCCGGTGAAGGCGGTGACCTCGTAGCCGCGTCCCGCGAGCATGGCGACGGCGACGGACCCGACACCGCCCGAGGCGCCGGTGACCGCCACCGGCCCCTGCCCGGGTCTGAGACCGTTGCGCTCGAGCTGGTGGATGCCGAGGGCGGCCGTGACCCCGGCGGTGCCGAGGACCATGGCGTCCCACAGGGACAGGGGCTCGGGGACCGGGACCGCCCAGGAAGCCGGCACACGGACGTACTCGGCATACCCGCCGTCGTGCTTCTCGGACATGTCGAAGCCCGTGACGACGACGTGGTCGCCGACCTGGTGCTCCCCCGCCGCCTCCACGACGACCCCGGCCGCGTCGATGCCACCGATGAGGGGCAGCCGGCGGGCGATCGGCGCCGCGCCCGTGGCGGCGAGCCCGTCCTTGTAGTTGACGCAGCTATGCGTGACCCGGACGAGGAGGTCGCCCTCGCCGATCGCGGCGACCGCCAGCGTCGTCATGACGCCGCGGACGCCGTCGGGGGTCTCCTGGAGCTGGTAGGCCGTCGCGACATCGGGAACGCTCATGGTGGCAACCTTGGCACATGCCGACCGACGCCGACAGGCACGCGCCACCGCTCGTCCGCGACTTCCCCGTCACGTGGCCGGTCCAGACGAGGTGGACCGACAACGACATGTTCGGCCATCTCAACAACGCCGTCTACTACGCGATCTGGGACAGCGTCATCAACGCGTGGGTCGCACGCGAGGCCGGCGCCGACCCGATGACGGACGCTGCAATCCCGCTTGTCGCCGAGTCCTCGTGCCGCTACCTCGGCGAGCTGGGGTACCCGCAGGACCTCGTTGCGGGGCTCGGGGTGGACCGGCTCGGGACGGCGTCGGTCACGTTCCGGCTCTGCCTGTATGCCGCGGGGTCGGGACCTTCGGTCCCCGTGGCGGCGGCCGGGCGCTGGGTCCACGTGTACGTCGACCGGGCCACGCGGCGGCCGGTGGCGATCCCCGACGGCGCGCGGATGGCCTACGAGTCGGCCCGATGACCGGACGGGCCGACGTCAGCTCGCGTGCGTCGTCGTCTGGGACGTCCCGGCCGACGTCGTCGGCGACTGGGCCGCGGAGAACGACGGGGACTGGCTCGCCTGGGCCGACGCGGCCTGGGCCGACGCGGCCTGGGCTGCCGCGGCCTGGGCGGCAGCGGCCTGGGCGGCAGCGGCCTTCGCGGCAGCGGCCTTCGCGGCAGAGGTCTGCTCCTGGCGCGCCCGGAGGGCGGCGACCTGGGCCTCGGCGCTGGCGGCCTGGGCCTTGGCCTGCGACACGGCCTCCTGGTATCTGGCCAGCTGAAGCCGCTCGGACCTGACGGTGGCCCGGTAGGCGGCGATCTGGCTTCGCTGGCTCTCCGTCTGGGCGAGGTGGGCGGCGACAGCCGTGGTGCTCAGCAGGGCGGCGCTCAGCGCGGCGACCGTCCAGCGCCGGGCGCTTCTGATGGTCGGTGTGGACATCGTCGGGGACCTCTCCAGGCTGGCGGCGGTGCACGGTCGTGCGTGTTCGGTCTGGTTGACGGGGACATGATCGTGCCGAGCGTTCCTGTGCCGGAACTGGCAGGCCCGGCACAGCGTCCTGTGCGCGGACCGGGCTGGTCGGGTCAGCTCGCGGCGAGGCGGGAGTCGTCGAAGACGTCGATGACGCCGCTGTAGCACGAGACCCAGACGGCCCTGCGGGTCTGCTCGTACGTGATCCCGATGGGCAGCCCGTCGACGGGCACGGTCTGCGTGACGGTCAGGTCGGAGGTGCGCACCTTGCTGACCGAGGACGAGGAGTAGTTGACGACGTAGAGCGCCGTTCCGTCGGGGCTGATCGCCATCGAGCGCGGCTGCCTGCCCATGACGGCGTCGCGCAGGACGCGCCCAGTCGCCGCGTCGACGGCGCTGACCGTGCCCGAGCCGTTGTTCGTCACGTAGAGCGTGTGCCCGTCCGGCGACAGCACGACGTGGCGCGGGCCGTCGCCGGTCCGGGCGAAGTCGGTGACCTTCCGGGTCCGCAGGTCGACGCGGACGACCTTGCCCGCCCCCATGACGGCAACGTATGCGGTCCGGCTGTCGGCCGTCACCGCGATCCCGCGCGGGTGCGGCCCCGTGACAGGGATCGTCGCGGACACCCGGTTCGACGCGGCGTCGACAACGTCCAGGTCCATGGAGCACCAGTTCGTCACGAGGACGCTCCGGCCGTCGGGAGTGACGGCCACGTACTTCGGAACGTAGCCGACCTCGACGGCTGCGGTGATGGCATACGTAGAGGTGTCGATCCGGTAGAGGAAGGACCGGCTCGTCCCCGCGGGACCCGTGCACGCGTCGCGGCCTTCGGGAAGGAAGCCGGCGCCGTACATCGAGTAGTTCGACACCCAGGCGGTGCGCCCGTCGGGGCTGTAGGCCATCTCGACGGGCGCACCCCGCGAGAGGCCCGGATGCCCAGGGATGCCGAGGGCCGCCAGGTCGACCGTGTCGGGGATCGTCCGCAGGAGCCGTCCGTCGGCGGCGAAGACGGAGATGGAGTGCTGGTACATCATGTTCTGGGCGAAGACGAGGCCGTGCGAGGCATCGACCGACTTCGCCGAAAGGTTCCCGGTCAGACGCATGAGACGGACGAGCCGGGTCTGCGCCGACGGAGCGGAGCGGGTGGGGACCGCCGTTGTCGAGGACGCCAGGACGGATCCCGTCGCCGGAGTAACGCTCGACGGCCCGGACGACGGCCCGACCCGGACGGCGGAGGTGGTCGACGTGGCGGTGCTCGCCGGCGCCGTCGCCGTGGGGTCGCCCTCCCCGGCCTTGGTGACCAGATAGGCCGGCACGAGCAGGACCGTCGCGGCAACGGCGACCGCAACCCACCTCCGCTGGACGTACACCCCGTCCCCTTTCGGGACCACGCTCGGCCTCCTCCGCACCGTCACCACTGGAAACGGTACGGCTCCGCGGCCTGGCGTCGCCGCAGGCGCACCAGGTGGAAGATGGGCCGCCCGCAGGGCGAGCATAAGTACGCACATATTGACGTTCGATTGACATAGTGGAGGGGCTGCGATTGACTCGTGGTCGGTGCTGGCAGAGGCGCGCGCCCGACTCGAGGAGGAGACTGATGAGGTTCGTGCGTCCCCTCGCGGCCGCGCCATCCTCCCCGTTCCTGCCGGAGCCTGCCGTTCCAACCCCCGCGCCGTCACGGCTCTTCAGCCCCTTCGGTGTGACCTGTCGGAGGCCCTCGAACCTCGGCCCCCCGACAGGTCACGTTCGTCCTGTCCCTTCACATCGAAAGGACCCGGTGGGTCGATGTTCACCCCATCTCTGGCCACCCTGGGCCACCGTGGCCGCGTAGGCCTTTCGGCGGCGGCGCTCCTCCTCCTCCTCGCGGCCTGCAGCTCGGGCCCCAGCCCGTCCAGCAGCTCGGCGGCGGCGGGAGGCTCCGGTGGCTGCCCGTACAAGTTCGCGGTGATCACCCACGGCGACAACGGCAACTTCTGGAGCGTCGTCTACAAGGGGGCCAAGGACGCCGCCGCGAAGACCGGCTGCACCCTGACCCAGGTCTGGGGATCGCAGCAGCAGGGCCAGGCAAACCCCGACGACAACGCGGAGAACGCCCAGATCCAGAACGCGATCAACGCCAAGGTCGACGGGATCGCCGTCTCCGACCATGACCCCGCGCTCATGAACGGGACCCTGGCGAAGGCCGTCGCGGCCGGGATTCCCGTCGTGCTCCTCAACGCCGGCTGCGACGACGCAGACATCGCGGCATCCGGGGCCATCACATGTGTCGGGCAGCCCGAGACGCTTGCGGGCCAGAAGATCGGTGCCCGCCTGCTCACCGAGAAGGCGACCAACGCACTGTGCGTCGTGCACCAGAGCGGGCAGAACCAGCTCGACCGATGCAACGGCGTCGCCCAGGGTCTCGGCGTCGGCCAGACATGCACGACCACCGGCACGGCCCCGGCGAACGGTCCGGCCTGCACCGAGCTCATCCTGTCGACTCCCAACGCGGCGTCGAACCCGACGCAGGCGATCGGGCAGGTCTCGGCCTACCTTCAGGCGCACCCGCAGGTCAACGCCGTCATCACGCTGAACACGGCGATCGGCAACGCGCTGGTGTCGGCGAAGCCGGCCAACAACCCGAAGATCGTGACCTTCGACCTCGACGCGACCGTGGAGAGCGAGATCAAGGCTGGCACCATCGAGTTCGCCGTCGACCAGCAGCAGTACCTCCAGGGCTACCTGCCGATCCTCTTCCTCCAGGTGTTCAAGGCGGCCCACGGCAACGCCGTCGGTGGCGGCACGACGGTGCCCTCCGGGCCGAAGCTCGTCGACAAGACGAACATCGACACCGTCTCCGCGGCCATCGCCGCGGGCGAGGACTGACGACGCCGCTCGCCGGGGTGTCGGCAGGCAGCCGCCGACACCCCGGCGAGCCCGACATTTCCGGGAGGAGACATGGGGTCCAGCCAGACGGCTGAACCAGGCGTCGGGGAGGGGGCCGCCCCGACGAGGGACGAACGCCTGACGACGACGAGCCGCCTCGTCTCGGCGCTGCGCCGACCCGAGCTCGGGTCTCTTCTCGGGGCCATCGTCATCTTCATCTTCTTTGCGTTCACCGACGCCTCGTCGAACCATCTCTGGCTGCACCAGACGGGTGTCGCCGCATGGAGCCAGCAGGCGGCCTTCTTCGGCATCATGTCCGTGCCCGTTGCGCTCCTGATGATCGGCGGGGAGTTCGACCTGTCCACGGGCGTCCTGACCGGGGCATCGGCGATCTTCCTCGGTCTCCTCGTGGGGAAGACGGGCATGAACGTCTGGCTCGCCATCCTCCTGACGTTCCTTGCGACGGCTGCGATCGGTGCCTTGAACGGACTCCTCGTGGTTCGCACGAGGCTGCCCAGCTTCATCGTCACCCTGGCGACCTTCTTCGTCCTCCGGGGCGTGAGCGTCGGGGGCGTCCTGCTGCTCAACAACGGCAGCACGAGCGTGTCGCTGGCGGCCGGCCCCCACCCCGGTCTGAGCAGCGCCAAGGACATCTTCGGTGGGAGCCTCCTCGCCAGCGCATCGCTGCCGAACGGCTACCAGACCGCGATCCTGTGGTTTCTCGGCGCCACCATGATCGGCGCCTGGGTGCTCGCCCGCACCCAGTTCGGCAACTGGGTCTATGCCGTCGGCGGGGACCCCGATGCGGCGCGCAACTCCGGCGTCCCAGTCGCCCGGACCAAGGTCTCGCTCTTCATCGCGACGTCCATGGCCGCCGGTCTTGTCGGCGTCATCTCGTTCACCCAGGCTTCGTCCGCGGTCTCCGAGCAGGGCGTCGGGTACGAGTTCTACTACATCATCGCGGCGGTCGTCGGTGGCTGCCTGCTCAACGGGGGGTATGGCTCGGTCATCGGCGCCGCGCTCGGCGCCTGCGTCATCGGGATGGCGTTCGAGGGCGTCATCTACTCGGGCTGGGACAGCGCGTGGAACTTCGCCTTCCTCGGCGGGATCCTGTTCGTTGCCGTTGGCCTGAACACCCTGATCTACCGACGTGCCATGCGGGCGCGCTGAGCGGAAGGATCGGACCATGCCCGAGCCCGACTTCACCGACGCGCCCCCTCTGCTTGAGCTCCGGGAGGTGACCAAGCGCTTCGGCAGCGTCCTGGCGCTGGACCGCGTGTCCACTGTCGTCCACCGCGGCGAGGTCACCTGCGTGCTCGGCGACAACGGCGCCGGCAAGTCGACCCTCATCAAGATCCTCTCCGGGGCGTACCAGGCCGACGCGGGCGAGCTCATGGTCGACGGCCACCCGACCCGGTTCACGAGCCCACGGGAGGCACGGGCCGCGGGGATCGCCACCGTCTACCAGGACCTGGCGTTGGCCCCGCTCATGTCCGTGTGGCGTAACTTCTTCCTCGGCGCGGAGCCGAGGAAGGGCTTCGGCCCGGTCAGGTGGCTCAATGTCGCCGACGCGAAGGGGGAGACCCGCAAGGGTCTCGCGGCGATGGGGATCGACATCCGCGACGCGGACCAGTCGGTCGGCACGCTGTCCGGCGGAGAACGCCAGTCCGTGGCGATCGCGCGCGCCGTGTACTTCGGGGCCCGGGTGCTCATCCTCGACGAGCCGACCTCGGCGCTCGGGGTCCGACAGGCTGGCGTCGTCCTGCGGTACATCGTGCAGGCGAGGGACCAGGGCATCGGGATCATCTTCATCACGCACAACCCCCATCACGCCTTCCCGGTCGGGGACCGCTTCCTCATCCTCAACCGCGGTCGGAGCCTCGGCCACTTCCTCAAGCCCGAGGTGTCCCTGCCCGAGCTGACCGCCCTGATGTCCGGAGGCGCCGAGCTCGAGGCGCTCGCCCACGAGCTGGAGCGTGGCGCCGTCTCCCTCCCCGCGAACAAGCCGGGCCCGCCGACACCGCCCGGGCATGAAGGGGCTGCCACCGTCGTCGACGTCGGCGCCTCAGTGCTGGTGGACGGTGAGGTCGAAGGCGTACTGGTCCCACCGGTAGCAGTGGTCCCCGTACTCGACGGCGGCTCCCTCAGCGTCGTAGGCGCGACGCGACATCGTGAGAACCGGATCACCCGCGCGGAGATGGAGAAGCTTCCGCTCCCGGCCGCTCGGGCGCCGGGCGCCGATCCGCTGATGGGCGATCACCGGGCGGACGCCTCGACTGCGCAGGAGACGGTAGAGGCTTCCGTTGTCCAGGTCGCCGGCCGCCAGCCCGTCGACGCGCGGCGGTAGCCAGTTGTGCATGAGGGCGACCGGCTGGTCACCGGCGAGGCGGAGCCGCTCGACGCTGATGAACCTGCTGTCGGACGGCACGTCGAGGGCCTTGGCGACGACGGGGTTGACGACCCCCGACTCGAAGGAGAGCACCCTCGTCGCCGGTCGCTGGCCCCGGACCTCCATGTCCTCGTAGAGGCTCGTGAGCTCGTCGCGACGGTGGATCGCCTGGTTGGCCACTGACGTCCCGACACCTCGGCGCCTCACGAGCAACCCGCGGCTGACGAGCTCGGCGATCGCCCTCCGAACGGTGGGGCGTGAGAGGGAGAGCCTCTCGGCCAGAGCCAGCTCGTTCTCGAAGGGATCACCGGACTTGAGGGTGCCGTTCTCGATGGCGGCGGTGAGCTGTTCGGCCAGCTGGTGGTACAGCGGGACCGGGCTGCTCCGGTCGACGCTCAGCGGAATGACCTTCACAACCGACAGGGTATGTCAGATCGTTTGTCACATCGGGAACATAGGAACTTCGAATGTCCTGACAACTGGGACGGCCGGGGGTTCGCGTCCACCTCGAAGACTCAGGCATGGATCAGCCGCGACATGACGGGTGCAGCGACCCCGAAGCGGACCGTTCGGGCCATGTTCGGGCTCCGGTCGCGAACGCGGGACCCGCCATACCGGCCAAGCCTGTTGTGGCCGCGGCCACGACGGCCGGTGGTCTACGCCTCCACATCTCGACGTCAGCCGACGTACGGCGGCTTGCGCCGAAGCTCCTCGCGCGCGATCGACCGACGGTGCACGGCGTCGGGCCCGTCGGCGATCCGTAGCGCCCGCGCCCACGCGTAGAAGTAGGCCAGGGGCGTGTCCTCGGAGACACCGGCGCCGCCGAAGACCTCGATGGCTCGGTCGACCACCGCGGTGGCCATCGCCGGTGCGGCGACCTTGATCCCGGCAATCTCGGTGCGCGCACCCTGGGCGCCGAACTGGTCGATCAGCCACGCCGTCTTGTAGACATAGAGGCGGGCCTGGTCGATCTCGATGCGTGACTGGGCGATCAGCTCACGCACGACGCCCTGGTCGGACAGGTGCCGGCCGAATGCGACGCGAGACTTTGCCCGGTCGACCATCAGCGCGAGCGCCCGCTCGGCCATCCCGATCGCCCTCATGGCGTGGTGGATGCGCCCGGGTCCGAGCCGAGCCTGGGCGATCATGAAGCCGTCGCCCTCGCCGGCGATGAGGTTCGACGCCGGGACCCGCACGTCGCGGAACACGACCTCGGCGTGGCCATGCTGGTCGTGGTAGCCGAAAATCGGCAGATCCCGCTCGACCGTCAGACCCGCGGCGTCCCGCGGTACCAGGATCATCGACTGCTGCCGATGGGTCTGCGCCGTCGGGTCGGTCTTGCCCATAACGATGAACACCTGGCACCGCTCGTCCATCGCGCCGCTGCTCCACCACTTGCGCCCGTTGATGACGTACTCGTCTCCCTCGCGGCGCATGAGCGTCGTGATGTTCGTGGCGTCGGAGGAGGCGACATCCGGCTCCGTCATCGAGAACGCGGAACGGATCTCGCCGGCCAGCAACGGCTCGAGCCATCGTTGCTTCTGCTCCGGAGTGCCGAACATGTGCAACACCTCCATGTTCCCGGTGTCCGGCGCCTGACAGTTGATCGCCTCGGGCGCGAGCACCGGGGACCATCCCGAGATCTCCGCGACGGCGGCATACTCCAGGGTGGTCAGGCCGGACTCGGCGGGCAGGAACAGGTTCCACAGCCCTCGCTTCCGGGCGGACTCCTTGAGCTTCTCCACCACCGGCGGGTGCTCGTGCTGGCCGAGCTCGGCGAGCTGGCGGTAGTACACCGGCTCGGCCCTGAAGACCTCCTCCCGCATGAAGTCCCACATGCGGCCGCACATCTCCTCGGCCTTGGGCGAGAGCGCGAAGTCCATCAGCTTCCTTCCTGATCCAGTCGGGTAAGGCCCTCCGCCGCGATCCGGGCGACCTCGGCGTCGAGGTCGCCGAACTGCTGACCCGCCATGGCGCCTGCCGCGACCCGCGCCGCGATGCCCTGCGCGATGACAGCGAACTTATAGTGTGCGAGCGCTTCGTAGAAGGCCAGGTCCTCCACGTGAGCCCCGGTCGCCGCGGCGTAGCGCTCTGCGAGGTGCGCGCGTCCGGGGAAGCCGTCGGTTGTCGTCACGGCGGGCGTCAGGAGCAGTGCAGGCTCCCCCGGCTCTCGCCAGTAGAACTGCAGGAGGCCCAAATCCGTCATCGGGTCGCCGAGTGTGGACAGCTCCCAGTCGAGCACAGCGGCCACCCGCCCGGGATCGGCCAGCTCCATGAGACAGTTGTCGAGCCGGTAGTCGCCGTGCACGATCGACGACCGCCCAGGCGGCAGCGTCTCCACCAGCGCACGAAGCCGACTACCGAGCGCGGTGACGCCCGGCACGTCGTGTGTCTTCGACCGCTCCCACTGGCCGGTCCACCGACGGACCTGCCGCTCCAAGAACCCTTCCGGCCGACCGAAGTCGCCCAGGCCGACCGCGGTCGCGTCGACCGAGTGAAGGGCGACGAGCACGTCGACCAAGGCGTCGGCGAGCGCGACCTTGTCGTCCACCGACTCCGCGTAGCCGGTCGGGAGCGCGGCGCGGATAACGTGCCCGGGCACCTTCTCCATCACGTAGAACGGGGCGCCGATCACCTCTCCAGTGTTGTCCTCCAGCAGCACCTCAGGCACGGGGACCGCTGTGCCCCGGAGCGCCTTCTGGACCCGTGCCTCGCGGCCCATGTCGTGTGCGCTCGGCAGCAACGCGCCCGAAGGGGGCCGACGCAGGATGACCGCGCCCGCCTCGGGGTGGGCGCGAGCCGTCACCTCGAAGGTCAGGTTGGACTTGCCCCCGGATACGAGTGTGGCGGACGCAAGGCACCATCTGTCGTCGTCAAGCGCCCTCGCGAGGGCCGGGCCGAGAACCTCGAGCCGCACCAGGTCGGCAGCTGCCGCCTGGGCCTCGTTCATGTCGAACGGCTCCGGAGCTCGCGCCGGAGAATCTTCCCCGTCGTGGTCTTGGGCAGTTCGTCGAGGAACTCGATGGACCGCGGGTACTTGTACGCCGCCATCTGCCCCTTCGCGTAGTCGATGAGCTCCTCCTCGCCGATCGTGACGCCCGGCTTGAGCGACACGTAGGCCTTGACCGTCTCCCCCCGGTACTCATCCGGGACCCCCACGACCGCCACTTCGCGCACGGCCGGGTGGCCGTACATGACGTCCTCGACCTCACGCGGCCAAACCTTGTAACCTGCCGCGTTGATCATGTCCTTCTTGCGGTCGACAATGAAGAACCAGCCGTTCCTGTCCATGAAGCCGACATCTCCCGTGCGCAACTCGCCGCCGGGCAGCGACTGCTCGGTGGCCTCGGGCTTGTTCCAGTATCGGGGCACGACCTGTGGCCCTGCGATGGCAATCTCGCCCACCTCACCGACGGACGCTTCGTTTCCCTCCTCGTCGAGGATCCGCACGACCGTGTTGAACGTCGGGACACCGACGGACAGCGCACCGGAGCCCGGGTCGACCGGTGCTCTCACTCCGAGCGGTACGGCGTGCGAGGGGCTGTTGGTCTCCGTCAGCCCATAGATGTTGTGTATGTACAGACCCGTCTTCTCCTCGAACTGTTCAGTCACAGCCGGCGCGATCGGCGCCCCGCCGGAATAGATCATCCGGAACGATGACCAGTCGTCCTTGGTCGCGCCCTGGACGCCGGACAGGCTGATAAACACGGTGATCGAACCCACGGTAAACGTGGGCCGGTGCTCGCGGATCGCATCCATCACGACGTGGGGCTCGAACCGGTGAGCGAGCACAAGCGGGCAACCGGCCAAGAGCGCGAGGCCGACATGGCCGACCAGACCGGTGATATGGAACAGGGGGGCCACCCCGAGCACGGCGTCGTCGGACCCAAGACCCATCCAGTCTCGGTAGGTCTGCGCGTTGAACGCTATGTTGCCGTGGGTGTTCATCGCACCCTTCGGCACCCCGGTCGTCCCAGAGGTGTAGGTGAGTATCGCAACGTCCTCGGCGCTGGGGGTGACCGGCTCCGGCCTACGTTCGGCGTACTGCTCGAAGAGCGACTGTAGGTCCAGAGTGCCTTGAGGGCGCGCCTTCTGCACCCCGGAGAACAGCCGCTCGTCATCGCGGCTCTGGTCGTCGAGCGCTGAGCAGGTCACCACCGTCGCAACGCGCGTATCACCGCTCGCGATCACTTCGCGGGCCACCGTTTGGTAGAGCTCTTCAAGGCACAGGAGCGCGGTCGCCCCGGAGTCGGCAAGGAGGTAGGTGAGCTCTCGCTGCTTGTTCATGGGGTTGACCGCAACCGCGCTGCCGCCTGCCTTCCACGCGGCGATCAGCCCGACCACGAATGCAGGGTTGTTCTGCACATAGATCGCGAGCCGGTCGCCCGCTCCGAACCCGTGTTCCGCCAGTGCCACGGCCAGTGCGTCGGAGCGCTCGTCGAGATCGGCGAAGGTCAGCGCCCCATCGAAGTACTTCACCGCCACTGCGTCGGGCCGCCCGGCTACCGACGCGCGGAAAAGGTCCAGCATCGTGGTGAACTCCGGCGTGATGTCGGCCGGTGTGCCTTCGCGATAGAGGGAGAGCCAGGGCCTGTCGCTGTAGGTCGTCACGACGTCCTCCTCACTTGATGGCGAGCGGGTTTACCGGGGAGCCGCTGGCCTGGCTCACCTTTAGAGGCGCTGCGGCGTATAGGAACGTGTACTGCCCGTCCGCGGCGCAGGACTCCGCGAGCTTCTCGAGGTCGCAGATCTCGGTCAGCGTCACACCGAGATTCCGCATCAGGGCGCAATGCAGCGGCAGCGCGACGCCGTTGTTCGGGTCGGTGGTGACCTCGTTGGCGATCGTGTCCGTGACCAGATTGGGGATTTCCATGTCCTGGAACCACGCCAACAGCGCAGGGCTGTAGACGAGACCGGGCTCACAGAAGCCGTCGTAGAACGCATCGCCTTGCTCGAAGAACAGTCGCAGGAAGTTGGTGCGGATCACGAGGATGTCGTGCTTCTCGATCTTGGTTCCCTGCGCCTCAGCGCAGGCCATGAGGTCCTCGTGGGTGAAGGTCTCGGCCTTGTCCAGGTTGTCCTTGCCACGGAAGCGGGCCATGTCGAGGAGCACTCCGCGGCCGACCACGCCACGCTCCGCAATCGGTGCGACGCTCGCCTTGTCCAGACCCCCGACGGTGCTACGGGCGTCATAGCCGTTCCAGAGCTGGCCGCTGTACCAGACGTGTCCCAGAGCGTCGTACTGGGTTGAGCCCTGGAGGAAGGCGTTGATCTTGTCGTCGGCGTAATGCAGGCCGCCGGGGAACTGCGGCGCGTCCGCACCGTCCCAGGAGGACTCGTCGAGGATCATCGTCCGCTCAGCGGGAGCGCGACCGGGCCAGACTGGGTCACCTTTCGGATCGCCGATGAGCCGCTGCAGGGTGAAGACCTGCCCCGACTTGACGTGCTGGACGCCGCGAAAGACCTCCTCGACGGTGAGGTAGTTCAGGGCACCGACCTCGTCGTCGGGGCCCCACTTGCCCCAGTTCTTGGGGGCGTCCTTGAGAAGCTCATCCATCGTCGGAACGGCAGTCATCGAAACCTCCAGGCAAACTGAGCGATCGCTCGGTGAACTGAACAGGGTGAAGCGAGCATCACAACTCCGCGGCCGTTTGTCAACCTTTTCCGGCACGGCTGGTCGACAACCGCACCGAAGTGTTCAGCTATGCTGAACTTCGTGACCATCGACGGAGCCCAGGCGGCCACGGGCCCCTCCATTCGCGAGCAACGCCAGCTGCGGAACCTG
This sequence comes from Actinomycetes bacterium, assembly GCA_021783215.1. Classification (GTDB taxonomy): domain Bacteria; phylum Actinomycetota; class Actinomycetes; order Actinomycetales; family Dermatophilaceae; genus JAJXUB01. The sequence continues at coordinate 22,276 of JAJXUB010000012.1, forward strand.
AGCCTCCGGGAGCTCGCCAGGCGGCTCGGAGTCAGCGCCGCCACATTGAGTGCCATCGAAAATGGCAAGACGGGCTTGTCGGTGCATCGGCTGTACGAGATCGCTGAGGCGCTCGGCGTCCCACCGGCCACGCTCGTCGGCGCTTCGACCGTGCCAACGTGGGTGCCAAGTGTTCAGCCAGTCGCCCCGTCCAGCGGGTGGCGCAGCTTCGAGCCGCTTCCCATCGATGTCGTGCTGGCCGGTGCCATCAGCGCTTTCGTCGCCACTGGGTACCACGGGGCCAGCATGCGCTCAATCGCCAAGCTCGCCGACATGAGCGTTCCAGGTGTCTACCACCACTACCCCAGCAAACAGGACCTGTTGGTCAGGATCCTCGACATCACCATGACCGATCTGCTCTGGCGACTGGAGGAAGCCCGGACCGAACGATCCAACCCTGTTGAGCGCGTGGCCCTGGTGGTGGAGGCGCTGGCCCTTTTTCACGTCCGGCGCAGTGACCTGGCGTTCATCGGCGCGAGCGAGATGCGCAGTCTGGAGCCGGCGAACTACCAGCGCATCGCAAAGCAGCGAGACGAGGTCCAACGTCTGCTCGATGACCAGATCGCCGACACGATCGACCATGCCGGCGTCTTGATGGGCCACTATCGAGACGCCGGGAAGGCGATTGCGACCATGTGCACATCCCTGCCGCAGTGGTTCCGCGCAGGTGGGCCGACGACGCCCGAGGAGATCGCTGCCGAGTACGCGCAGTTCGCCCTACGCCTGATCGGCTGCCCGGATGAACCCCTCTGATGGCAGCCGGAGGCGCTGGTGGGGGGTTCTGGCAAGGAAGCCGCGACGTCGAGGCGCCCCCATATGCGCCGGGGGGGAAGCCCGGCGTTCTCAGTGCCTCTCGGTGCTGCCCGCCGGTGCTTCTGCCTAGTACCCGTACTTCGAGGTCCCGGTGCTTGTTGTCCCGGGGCTGACGCCGGATGTCTGCGCCGGGATGGAACCGGTGAGCGCCGTGCCCGCGGGGGTGACAAGCCACCACTTGGACCCGAAGCCGTTGCTGCCTTGGCCGTTGGTCTGGCCCGGCGCCGTGTCCCCCGAGTAGTAGTACAGCGGGTGGCCGGCATACGTGACCTGGACCGTGCTGTCGGCACGGGTGAGCGTTCCCAGGTCCGCCATGCGCGCAGCGCCTTGTGCCGTTGGGGCTGCGTGGGTGATGACCGGCGGCCACGCCGCCGCGCAGCCACCGCTGCACGCCGACCGGCTCTTGCTGTCGCCCTCCCACAGGTAGACGGTGCGCCCGGCTCCGTCGGTCAAGTACGCGCCGGCCGAGCCGGCCCCGCTCCTGACTACCGTTCCGCCGGAGCCCGCGCTCGTGCCCGTCCCAGCGGGGGCACCGGCGCTGCCGCACGCGGCGACACCCAGAACTCCCGCGAGCACGGCCAGCATCAATGCCGCCCACCGGGACGGTCGCATCCGGTCGATTCTCGCCATCGTCGTCTCCTCACGGTTGCCGCTCTCCCCCTCATCACGGCTCGGACGACCGTACGGTTCGATGCGGCAGCCGCTGGTCGTTGTCAGACCTTCACGTCGACAAGGACGCGACCCCGGCCGTCAAGCAACACGAAGTGCCGAAGGCTGCCGACCGGCACCTCGGTCGAGCCGGTGACCTGGGCGTTGCCGTCATACGTAGCCACCCACTGGCTGACCCGATGGCGCGTACCGTCGCCCGCGATCGCCACCAACGTGCACCGCTCGTTCCTCGGCAGCCCGTCGACGGTGGCCGCGAACGTGGTGCCGGTTCTCGCCGCGGTTAGGTCGATGCCCATGTGGACCCCGGCTGAGGTCGCCGAGAACGACGCGGTCGTGGGGCCCGCCCCCCGCACCGACCGGATCCCCACGCCAACCGCGGCGCCGAGCAGCAAGGCCGCTGCGGAAGCGGCGAGCACGGCACGGCGGCCTGGTCGGGCACCCTCGCGCCGGCGAGCGCCCCCCTCCCGCACCGGCACGGCACCCTCGGCGGCCGACCGGGTCCGGACATAGAGGTCCTCGAAGTCGCCCCGACCGGGCGCCTCGCGCGGGGCCAGGAGTCCTTCGACGTCGGCCGCGGTGAGCTGCGCCAACATTCCCGCGACCCCATGCAGCTCCTCGTGCTCCGTCGCGCAGACCGTGCACCGGGCGAGGTGCTGCTCGACACGGGTGACGTCCGCGGGTTCGAGGGCGCTCAGAACGTATGCCCCCAAGAGGAGCTGGACATGTTCCTCGCTCATGTGACGACCCCCCGCTCGGTCAGGGCCAGCTTCAAGGCGCGCAGGGCGTAGAAGGCGCGCGACTTCACCGTTCCCTCCGGGATCCCGAGCGCGGCGGCAGCATCGGCGACGCTGCGACCGCGGTAGTAGGTCTCGATGAGGACCGCACGGTGGTTCGCGGACAAGGACGCCATGGCATCGGTGACGACGATCCGGTTCAGGGTCTCCTCGATGTCGGCCACCGCCGGCATCACCGCGAGCGGACCATCCCCCACCTCAAGCGGGCGCGCGCTTCGAGACCGGTGGGCGTCGATGGCGAGGCGACGGGCGACGGTGAAGAGCCACGGCCTGAGGGAGCCACGACCCCCGTCCAGGACCTCCGTGTGACGCCACGCGCGGATCAGGGTCTCTTGGACGATGTCCTCGGCACGACCCCGGTCACCGCCGGTCAGGCGGCTCGCGTACTCGAGCAACGCAGCGGAGTGCTCATCGAACAAGGTTCGAAGCACCGCCTCGCGTTCCCGGTCCATCCGAGCGCCCACATCCTCGGTACGGTTCTAGGACATCCAGGGTTCAAAGATCTCACGGTTATGTCGTCCCGGCGCCGCAGCAGGTCGCTTCCCTCGCGCCCGGACCCGCGTTGTGAACCTCCCGTCAGAACGGCACGTACCACGTGGCAACACGGCAACGCCCCGGCCGATGCTCACCGGGCCGGCCGACGGAGGAGGTGCGCCTTGACGAGTGCGTGGAGCAGGAGCGGCTCTCGAACCGCTCTGATCGTCGTCACCGTCGCGGGACTTGCCGAGGACGCGTACGTCCATGTCCACCTGGCAACGAGCTATGACGCGGTGAGGTCCGCCGTGCTCACCGAAGGGGACCTGTTCCGGCTCGAAGCGGCGCTGGCCGTCATGGCCGCCGTCGCGCTGCTCGCCCTGCCCCGGGCCTCCACCGCGTTCGCCGCCTTCCTCGTTGCGAGCGGCGGCGTGGGAGCGGTCCTGCTCTACACCTACGTGCGCGTCGGCGCGATCGGGCCGCTGCCCGCCATGTACGAGCCCTTCTGGTATCCCGACAAGGCCCGCAGCCTGTGGGCCGAGGCAGCGGCCGCCCTCGCCGCGCTAGCCCTTGTGGCGTCCCACGCCTATGGGCGACGTGGGGGCAGCCGGTCAACACGCGGCGACCGCACGGCCGAGGAGGTCCGTTGACTCGGTTCAACTCACCCCCTCGTTCCGGGCGTGACGGTGCCGTCCCCGCACGGTCCCGCCGCACGCATCGTCTTCTCGCCGCGGGCCCGGCGCACGCCGGCGGTCACCTTCGGGGCGACCAACGGCGCGGTCCTCGAGGTTCAGCGCGTGGGTCGGCGGCCGTCCCGCGGTGAGGTCATTGCCTGGTGGCCGCGCGTGCGTCGGGCGACGCGGCGCCCGCGGGGATGAGGGAGAAGGCGCTCTCCTCCTCTTGGGCGTTGTGCAGCCGCAGCACGGCATACAGGCCGTACAGCAGCCGGCGGAGCTCGACGACGTCTTCGGGCTGGACGTTCTCGTTGTCGAGGTCGGTGAGCAGCCGCCGGGCCCGCCCGATCTGGTGGTCGATCTCCGCATGGGTCCGGCTGATCGCGGCGGTGGCGTCCGAGCCTCCCAGGACCCTGGACACCAGCGGGACGAGGAGCTCCTCGTCGGCCCGCTCGTGGGGCAGCAGCTCCCGCTCGAGACGGTCGAGCAGGGCGTGAGCGGGGGCGAGGTCGCTGCGATGTGAGGAGAGCGCGTCCGCGACGGCCCGGATCTGTTCGACGTCCGGTAGGACCGCGTCGTGCTCGGCCTGCAGCCTTCGGGCGAGGGCGATGTCGCCGGGGGACATGGAGATCGTGTGGGCCTTGCCGGGGAGCACCGCCCGCAGCGCGATCCCGATGGCCAGAACGTCGATGACCTCCTGGAGGATGGCACCGGCCGCCGGCGGGAGCGCCCCAGCCGCCGCCGCGACCATTGCCAGAAGCGAAAGGCCCATGCCTATCGCGACGGCCTGCACAGCGATGCCCTTGGACCGGCGCGCGATGAGGATGGCATCCGCAAGTGTGCCGACCCGGTCGACCGTCAGGACGACGTCCGCGGCCTCCGATGACGCCGTCGCCCCGCGCGCGGCGAGCGCAACCCCGACGCCGGCGGCCGCGAGCGCCGGCGCGTCGTTCACGCCGTCCCCGACCATGATGGTGGCGCCGCCGGCCGCCTCGGCCGTGATGGCGGCGAGCTTGTCGGCGGGGTCGCAGTCTGCGAGCACGGTATCGACCCCGACGATGCGCCCGACCGTGTCGGCGATGTCGGCACGGTCTCCCGTGACGAGAACCACGCGGCTGATGCCCGCGTCGCGCAGGGCCCGGATCATGCGGGGGGCGTCGGAGCGGATCGGGTCCTCCAGGAGGAAGGCACCCGATGGCTGTCCATCGACGGCGACGAAGACGGTGAGTGAGCCGTCGAGGTCGGCACGCCGACGGACCTGCCGCACCCACGCGGGCTTGGAACCCGGAACGATCCAGTCCACCTTGCCCAGGCGCACCTCGCGCCCCCCGACCATGCCGCGCAAGCCGTAGCCGTGCTCCTCCACGACATCTGAGGGCATCTGCAGGCTGAGGTCGCGGCGGCTCGCTCCGGTGACGATGGCGCTGGCCAGCACGTGCGGCGAGACCTGGTCGAGAGAGGCGGCGAGGCGCAGGACCTCGTCGGCGTCGACCCCTTCGGACTCGGTGACCACCGAGGCCAGGGCCGGCCGCCCCTGGGTGAGGGTTCCCGTCTTGTCGAACAGCATGACGCGCCCGGCGGCGAGCCGCTCCAGCGCCCCACCCCCCTTGATGATGACGCCGATGTGCGCCGCCCTCGACAGGCCCGACATGATGGCGATCGGGGCCGCCAGGAGGAGCGGGCACGGGGTCGCGACCACGAGGACGGCAACGGCGCGCACCGGATCGGCGCCGATCGCCCAGGCGGCCCCGGCCAGAGCCAGCGTGAGCGGGACGAACAGGACGGCGAAGCGGTCGGCCGCACGCACGAATGGCGCCGACGAAGCCTGGGCCTGCTTCACGAGTCGGACAACTCCGGCATACGTGGACTCCGCCGCAACCGCGGTGGCGATGAGCTCCAGAGGCGGGCCCGCGTTGACCACGCCGCTGCGGACCTCGTCGCCAGCGGGTCGCTCCACCGGGAGCGGCTCCCCGGTCAAGGCCGCCTCGTCGAGGGTTGCGCCCGACACGAGCCGTCCGTCGACGGGGACGACCTCGCCGGTGCCGACGACGATCCGGTCACCTCGGGCGACCTCGTCGATCGAGACCTCGACGATGTCCGCCCCGAGGTGGCGGCGAGCCGTGCGCGGTGCGCGCTCGACGAGCAGGCTCAGCTCGCGCCGGGCGCGCGCGGCGGCCCTCGCCTCAAGGAGCTGGCCGGAGGCCAGCATGACGGTGATCATGGCTCCGGCGAAGGGCTCGCCGACCGCCAGCGCTCCGGCGAGGGCGAGCACCGCGATAACGTCGACGCTCGGCTGACGTCGCCGAACCGCGCCCACGGTCCAGGCGAGTGACGCCGCCAGACCGAGGACCGCGCCGGCCACCCAGCATCCGCTCGCCACGCCCAGGGCGCCCGACAGCCAGGCCGCCCCGCCCGCGAGCAGCAGGGCACCGGAGGAGACGAACAGCAGCAGCTCCTTGCGCTCCCGCATCCACGTCACCGTCCCATCCTTGCAGCCGATGGCCGTGGCCCGTCGGCCCGGTTACCGGGGTCACCGCCCGATGCCCGGCCGTGTCTTCGGTCGCGGCCGCGGGCCGCACAGCCGGGTGCCCAGCGCTGACGGTCGGATACCAGGGCCACCATGAAGCACGTCGTGCGCTCCCCGACCGTCGGCGGCCGCGCTGCAGACCTGGCTTCGGTATATCCGCGACACAGGGCATACGTGGACTCGTTCGAGCCCGCGAGCGACACCCAACCGTTGGGCTGGAACGGGCAGGCCGGTGCGCGGTGTCCTCGCGCCGGCGCCGCCACGGCGCGCCGCCTGCTGCTCCGGGTCTCGGGCCGCCGGGTCGGCAGGTCCGGTTGCGCTCAGGGCACCCTCGTCATGACACGCCCTCGGGTGGTGCGTCGGACTGGAACCGCACGCGATGCGGGAAGCGGTGCACCTCCTGCGGCCAGCCGACGGCGACCGCGATCCGGCCGGCCCAGTAGCGCGCCTGTGCATCGTCGGGTACGTCTATGACCGCGAAGCCGCCCAGGTGCTCCTTGGTCTCCGCGTACGGTCCGTCGGTGAAGACGGGCGAACCGCTGCCCGGGTCGACGCTGCCGATGACGCTCGAGGCGTCCAGCCCGCCGTCGCTGAAGACGAAGACGCCGGCGCTCGTCATCTCGTCGATGACGGCCCTGGCGGCGCCACCCCTGTCGCGCACCTCGTCCATCGTGAGGTCGGGCACCCACTCGTCGTTGAACGCAACCAGATACAAGGCCATCTCAGGCTCCTCTCTGCTGTCGAGCGGCCCGGGGGCCGCCTCTCACCCTCTCTACGAGGACACTCGTGCCGATACGACACATGCGCGAGGGTCGCTTTCGATCCGGTCTCGCTCGGTACAAGCTCCCGCGTCTGTCACTGTTCGCCTCACGGCGGCCACGCCACTCGAGGAAGGTCTGTCCGAGTTGCCCGGACGGCTGTCCGCGGCCGGGCCGGGTCCTCAGGCCAGGTCGGCGCGTCTCCTCCTGAGGTAGGCACGCTCGGCGGTGTTCGCGGTGGCGGCGATCGCGGCTTCGTACGCCAGGGCTGCCTCCGCCGTGCGACCCAGCCGGCGGAGCAGGTCGGCGCGGGTGGCATGCCATGCGTGATATCCCGTGAGCGGAAGTCCGTCGACGAGGGCGAGGGCGAGGTCCGGGCCGTCCAGCTCCGCCACCGCGACCGCGCGGTTGAGGGCCACGATCGGTGACGGGTCGAGCCGGACCAGGAGATCGTAGAGCGAGACGACCTGCGACCAGTCGGTGTCCTGCGCCCTCGCGGCGTCTGTATGCACGGCGTTGAGGGCGGCGAGGACCTGGTAGCGGCCGGGCCGGTTGATCGCGAGACACCAGCGGACCAGGTCTCGGCCTTCGGCGACCAACGCGCGGTCCCAGTCGGAGCGATCCTGCTCACCGAGTGGGACCAGCTCCCCGTTCCGCACCCGCGCCCGGCGCCGAGCCTCGGTCAGCAGCTGAAGGCCGAGCAGCCCGGCCACCTCCGGCTCCTTCGGAAGCAGCCGGTGGAGGATCCGTGTCAGCCGGATCGCCTCACCGGTCAGCTCGGCGCGGATCGGGTCACGATCTCCCGTCGCGAGGTAACCCTCGTTGAAGACGAGGTACAGCACAGCCAGGACGGCATCGAGCCGCGCAGGGAGGTCCGCGGCCTCCGGAACGCGGTAGGGCACCCGTGCCGCCGCAATCTTCTTCTTCGCCCGAGTGATCCGTTGAGCCATGGTGCTCTCCGGCACGAGGAACGCCCGCGCGATCTCGGCGACGGTCAACCCACCGAGAAGCCGAAGCGTCAACGCCAGCCGCGCTTCCGGCGAAAGGGCAGGGTGGCAGCAGGTGAAGATCAGCCGGAGCCGGTCGTCCTCAACCGGCCCGGTGGGCTCGCGGGGCGTACCGTCGTACATCATCAGGGCCGCCTGGTGCTTGGCGTCGCGGTGCCCTTCGCGGCGGATCCGGTCGATCGCCCGGTTGGTAGCCGTGGTGGTGAGCCACCCACCCGGGTTGGGGGGCATGCCGGACGTCGGCCACCTCTCCAAGGCCACCACCAACGCGTCGTTCGCCGCGTCCTCGGCGATGTCCATGTCACCGAAGCGGCGAACGAGCGAGGCGACCACCCGGCCGTACTCCTCGCGGAAGGCCGTTTCGAGCGCCGCCATTGCGTCCGGCATCGATCAGTCGTCCGTCGCCCGGCTCAGCCGAGGCCCTCGAACGGCCGGACCTCCACCTTGCCCCGGCAAGCCTTGGACCCCTCCGCGGCGATCTTCAGCGCCACGTCGAGGTCGGGCGCGTCGATGACCCAGAAGCCACCCAGGCTCTCCTTGGTCTCCAGGTAGGGACCGTCGGTCACCACGGGAGTCTCGCCCTGGCCATCGACAACGGTCGCCGTCGATGCCGGCTCGAGGCCGCCCGCGAAGACCCAGTATCCATCCGCCCGCAGCGTGTCGTTGAAGGCACCGGTGGCGGCGAAGGCCTCCTCCATCTCCTGCCTGGAGCCGTAGTTGCCGAACTCATTCCTCTCGGCCGGGCCGTGCACGGCCAGCAGGTAGTGCGTCATCGCGCTCCTCTTTCACTTTCGGACGGCCCCTGTGGCCGCCTCCACCATCACCACGAACGAGACCGCGTCGGGACGACAGGGCGCCACAAGATCGTCTCAACGACTTCTCGTCGGCGGAACCCATCGCGAGAAGCCACGCGAGCGGTTGCGGCAGACGACGCGTGGCAGACGGAGGACCGGTGCCCGGGTCACACCCGCGAGGTCCGCTCGGACGGTCCTGGGGTCGCGGGCCATGTGGGGCGCCATCGGACGGCGACGCGCGAGCGCCCCCGTCCCGGCAACGACACCACCGACGCCTACGGCAGCATGTGCTGCGCGGCAGCGGCCTCGAGCTCCTTGCGCTCGGCCAACGCCACCTTGCTCTCCGCCTCGATGTCGAGCGACCTGGCGAACAGCAGGTAGAGCACCCCCGCCACCGGCAGCCCGATGAAGAACGAGATGTCCGCACCGCCCATCGCCTTCGCCACAAAGCCGGTGAAGAGGGTTCCGACCGAGAAGAACGGGACCATCGCCACGAACCCGATGAGGTAGGCGGTGATGCCGCGCCAACCCCAGCGGCCGTACATCCCGTGTGGGTGGAAGATCTCCGCAACCGCGTAATGGCCGCGGCGCACGAAGTAGTAGTCCACCAGGTTGACGGCCGTCCAGGGGATGAACAGGTAGAGGATCAGCAGCAGGAAGTCGTTGAAGTTCGCCAGGAAGTCGCTCGTCGCCAGGAGTGCGCCAACCAGCGACAGTGCGGCGGTGACGCCGACCGTGATGACACGCATCGACGTCCGCGGGACGATCTTGATGAACGAGTCGATCGCACTGATCAGGGTGAGCGAGCCGCCGTACATGTTGAGGGCCGTCACCGACACCAGTCCCAGGGTGGCAGCCAGCAGCACCACGTTCCCGTAGCCGTGGAAGATGTGGTCGCCGGCGGACTGGATCTCGGCGATGCCGGTGCCGCTGAAGTTCTTACCCGCCCAGGCGGCGAGAACGCATCCCATGATCATCATCCACGCGCCGCCGAAGGCTGATCCCCAGTAGGTCCACAGGAACGTCTTGCGAACGGTGACGTCGCGCGGCAGGTAACGAGAGTAGTCCGACACGTAGATCGCCCAGCTGATCTGGTAGCCGGCGACGACACCGAACTGCCCTAAGAAGGGGGTGGCGTGGAAGGTACCGACGGCGAAGGTGCCCGCCGGATAAGGGATCAGGAACAGCGCGATCGTGAGGATGCCGAAGACGACCAGCATGATGTACGTCAGTATCCGCTCGGCGCGGTGGATGATGTCATAGCCGATCAGCGCGATGACGAACGCCACCGCGGTCACGACGACGATCCACAAGGTGGCCGACCCGTGCACCGGGCGCTCGATGGCGTCGGCGGCGAGGATGGTGTTGAAGACGTTGAACCCGGCGTACTGCAGGTAGGCGAAAAGCCAGACCAGCAAAGCCCCCACGTAACCGAACTGGGGCCGTGACTGGATCATCTGCGGCAGGCCCAGCTGGGGGCCTTGGGCGGAGTGGAAGGCCATGAACAAGGTTCCGACGAGGACGCCGAGGACGATGGCGATGACCGACCAGAACACCGAGCCGCCCTCGCTGATGCTGATGAGGCCTACAGCAAGTGTGGCGATCTGCGCGTTCGACATGAACCAGAGCGGGCCGAGGTGCCACAGCTTCCCATGGCGCTCGTTGAGCGGGACGTAGTCGATGGATCGCACCTCGATGCCGGCAATCCGGGTTTCATCAGCCATGTCCAACCAGCCTCTTCTCGCACGGTCACAGGGGGAGCTCACGTCGTCACGCCGGCCGACCTTGCATTGGCCGCGAGCAACCTATGCCCACCCCGACGCGGCCACAAGGTGACACGCCCCTCACGTATGGCAAGTGCGGCGGAAGCGTTCGATCTTGGCTTTGGCATCGTCGACCTGGACGAACCGTCTCGCGCCCGTGCCAGGCCGCCCTGCGCGCCTCTCGCCGCAGGTGGCTCGACGCGAGCCTCCTGACCCCTGCTTGGGCCAAGCTCCTGCAGGCACTCCGCACAGCCTGCCGCGAACGGTGCTCCGGGGCCGGCGACATTTGGACAGCGCCGGACAACGGCAGAAGGGCGCCGGACCGGCGTTTCCGCAGGTCGGGTGCGGTTGGCGCGTCACCTGTCCCGCAATGCTGCGCTGATGAAGTCGACGGTCGCAGTCGTGACCTCCGGCAGAGACGCTCCGTGCTCGACGAGTACCGCAGCACCGTTGAGTGCTCCGGATGCCAGCCCGGCGAGGACCTGACCGTCGGCGTCCGGGAGCTCGGCGGCATACGCCTCGATGATCGTGACGAAGGGCGCGGCAAGGGCGCCGTGCAGCTCGCGCAGCCGGGCGAGGCACTCGTCGGGCAGGCCCGACATCCCCATCGTCCGGCCGGGGCTGTGCCCTTGGGCGGCGAGCTCGAGGGTCGTGGCGACGTATGCCGTCAGGCGCGCCCTCATGTTCTCGCCGGCTGCCCCGACGGCTGAGTCCAGACGCTCCTGGGCGACGGCGAAGGCGTCCTCGATCGCAGCGGCGACGAGGGCCCCGGTGGTGGGGAAGTACTGGTAGACGCTCGATCGGGCCAGACCGCTCGCCTTCGCCACCGTGGCGGGCGTGATCCCGGCGGCACCGTCATGCATAAGCACCTCGCGCGCGTTCGCGACGATCTCACGCCGCCGCATCTCGCGGTGCTCGGCAACCGTCGGTGCCTCGATCCTCGGCACGGGTGACCACCTCCTGACACGAGTCTACGTTGCCGACACATCTGTCGGCATCTTGCTGACAGATGTGTCGGCATGTTAGCGTCGCCGGCGTCGAAACCCTCGGACGACGCAGGAGCACCCTTGTCAGCCTTACAGCCTTCCGTCAGCACCGTCTCCGGACCCAGCCAGAGCAAGCGCAGGTGGCTTGCCCTGGCCGCCATGGCGGTCGCCGTCTCGCTGGTCATCATGGACGCGACGATCGCGAACGTCGCGCTGCCGGTCGTCATCGAGGACATCCACCTCAGCGCTACCCAGGCGCAGTGGATGAACGCGATCTATGCCCTCGTCCTCGCCGGCCTCATCCTCACCTCAGGCCGTCTCGGCGACCTGTACGGGCGTCGGCGGCTGCTCCTGGTCGGCCTCGCCGTCTTCGGCCTCGCCTCGCTCGCCGCCGGGGCCGCCGGAAGCGGCACCATCCTCGTCGCGGCTCGTTTCGTCCAGGGGATCGGGGCCGCCGCGATCTTCCCCTCGACGCTATCGACGATCAATGCGATGTTCACCGGCCGTGACCGGGGCATCGCCTTTGCCGTCTACGGCTCGACCATCGGGGGCATGGCCGCGCTCGGGCCGCTCGTCGGCGGTTGGCTCGCGACCGACGTGACGTGGCGCTGGGCGTTCTGGCTCAACCTGCCCTTCGTCGTCGTCGCCGGCGTCGGTGCGCTCCTGCACGTGCCGGAGACCCGTGACGCCCTGGCCCGCCGCGGTCTCGACATGACCGGGGTCGTCCTGGCCTCCGTCGGCATGGCGGGCATCGTCTTCGGGCTCATCGAGTCCTCCACGTACGGCTGGGTCCGACAGGAGGACGGGTCGCTCTCCCCGGTGGTCGTCACGCTCGTCGCGGGCCTGCTCCTCATGGCTACCTTCGTCCTCGTCGAGCAGCGGCGCGCGGCCGCCGGGAGGGTCGTGCTCATCGACCTCGGTCTCTTCCGGTTCGAAACCCTCCGTTACGGCGCCATCGCCGCCCTCGTCGTCGCGCTCGGCGAGTTCGGGCTGCTCTTCGCGTTGCCGCTCCTTCTCCAAGGTGCGATGGGGTACGACGCGTTCGGGACGGGCTGGCTCATGGTGGCCCTCGCGGCGGGCACCTTCTCCATCAGCGGCATGACACCGCGGCTCACCGAGCGGCTCGGCCAGCGCGCCGTCGTGCGGATTGGACTGCTCCTCGAGGCCGTCGCCGTCGCCGGGATCGCCCTCGCGCTGCCCACGGGCGGCTGGGCCATCGCCGCGCTGCTCTTCGTCTACGGAACGGGGGTCGGCCTCGCCACCGCCCAGCTGACGAGCGTCATGCTGGCTGAGGTCCCCGTCGCCCAGTCCGGCGAGGCCTCCGGTCTCCAGTCGATGGTGCGCCAGCTCGGTTCGGCGCTCGGGGTGGCGCTCCTCGGCGGCCTGCTCATCGGCAACCTCGGGACCCGACTCGCCGACTCGCTCTCCACCACGTCGATGCCGCCGGCCCAGCAGCAGCAGGTCGTCCGCGTCGTCAAGCAGTCCGCGGGCGCCGCCATCCCCGGGCTCGAGCAGCAGCCGGCGTTCGCCGCTGCCGCGCCGCTCGCGAAGGACGCGATGATCACGACCGCCAAGCAGACAACCGGCCTCGCGTCGGGAGTGCTCGTCATCGGACTCCTCGCGACACTCGCGTTGCCGCGCGATCGCCGCGACGAGCGGGACACCGCTGCAACCGCGGGCCAGGCGAGCGCGTAGGGCATTCACCGGTTGCATTTCGGATCCACCGCACGGATGAGGTCGCGCTCCGACTGCTTGGCGCCGAACTCGTCCCCCGGGCGGGAGAGGTGAGTCACTCGAGCCGGCCGAGCGGGCATCCCCGTCGCTGGACCCTTCGCGAGCCCACAGTCGATGGGAGTCGTCTACCGGATCTGGGACCGGGCCCGCCAACGCACCTCGACCGATCCCAAGTACCGTTCGCCGTTGACGAAACGTCCCTACGATCTGCGCCATGCCGCGGTCTCACTGTGGCTCAACGCCGGTATCCCTGCCACACAGGTCGCCGAGTGGGCAGGCCACAGCGTGAACGTGCGATTGCGCGCCTCCTGCATCGTCGGCCAGGACGAGGCCTCCGATTGGGGCCGCAAACCTCCCCAGCAGTTCCCCACTGACACCCGCAGACGGCCATCTGGAGCCGGTTCCAGCCGGACAGCGACAGACAGCGCCAGAAGGGCCCCAGACCGGCGTTTCCGGAGTTCAGGGGCCCTTCTGAGCACTGTGTGGCAGGTCAAGGATTCGAACCTTGGTAGCTTTCGCGACGGATTTACAGTCCGCTCCCATTGGCCGCTCGGGCAACC
>JAJXUB010000085.1 GCA_021783215.1 Actinomycetes bacterium
TAGCCTGCTGGTGTACGGGGCTCTACTGGGTCGCGGCGGCCCTGTATGCGGTCCAGCTGCGGGCTCTCCGGCGGGCAGGCCGGCGGGACCGGTCATGACCGCCCCGCCGACGCGCCGCCCGGACGCCTCGATGACGTTGATCCGGGAGATCATGGACCAGCCGCTCGACCCGGGCTATGCCGCGGAGTCGGCGAGGCGGCTCGCTGCCGGCAAACCGTCCTCCTCCGGTCTGCGGTCCCCGGTCGTCCTCCTCGCCTGCATCGTCGTCGGCTTCATCCTGGGCGTGGCGGCGGAGAGCTACAACCGCGACGTGCCGTCGATCGCGCGGACCAAGGCCGGGCTCATCGACCAGATCGGCGCGGCTCGTGTCTCGGCCGACCGGACCTCGAGCACCGTCGCCCGGCTCCAGTCGGAGGTGTCCGCGATGGAGTCCCGGCAGCTGCCGGACCTGACCCCCCGTCTCCTCATGCTCGAGGAGGGCGCCGGGACGACCCCCGTCCGGGGTCCGGCATACGTCGTCTCGCTCGACGACGCTCCGTCGGCCGACGCGGCCTCCTCGCAGACCGACCCTCGGGTCGCGCCGGCGAGCGGCGGGCGGGTCCTCTCGCGTGACCTTCAGATCGTCGTCAACGGGCTGTGGTCCGCCGGCGCAGAGGCCATCGCCATCAACGGACAGCGGCTGACGGCGAGCTCGGCGATCCGTTTCGCCGGAGATGCCATCCTCGTCAACTTTCGGCCTCTGACGCGCCCGTACGTCATCACCTCCCTCGGTGACCCGGCGGCCATCGCCCAGCGCCTCGCGGCGAGCGCGGGCGGCAGCTATCTCGCCGACCTCAAGAACAACTTCGGCATCATCGTCGACACCCAGCAGCTGGACGGCGTGACGATTCCCGGTGCGACGTCGCTGACGGTCCGGTATGCCGTTCCGGACGTCTCGACGCCCGTGACCCAGACCCCATCGGAGGCCCGCTCGTGATCCCCCTCGTCGGACTGCTTGCCGGCATCATCGTCGGCGTCTTCGTCCGCCCGGACGTCCCGCTCTGGATGCAGCCCTACCTCCCCATTGCCGTCATCGCTGCACTCGACGCCGTCCTCGGCGGCATCCGCGCCGTCCTCGACGGCATCTTCAGCGACAAGGTGTTCGTCATCTCGTTCCTGTCAAACGTCGTCGTCGCGGCGTTCATCGTCTTCCTCGGCGACAAGCTGGGGGTCGGTGGTCAGCTCTCCACCGGCGTCGTCGTCGTCCTCGGCATCCGGATCTTCTCCAACGTCGCCTCGATCCGCCGTCACCTCTTCCACGCATGACGATCCCGACGACGCCACCGCCCGCGCACCCGTGGAAGACCCTGCTGCGCGTTGGGTCCCCCCGGGCGACCCGGGCCATGCTGCTCGCCTTCGTCCTCATGCTCTGGCTCGGTTTCGCGCTCGCGACCCAGGTGCGGCAGACGTCGACCCAAGGGCTGTCGACCCTGCGGGAGGACGAGCTGGTCCGTCTCCTCGAGAACGTCCAGCGGGACAACGTCCGGCTCGCCGCGGAGCAGCAGGCGCTCCAGGCGGAACGGGACAAGCTCGTCTCGGGCCAGGAGTCGACGGCGGAGGCACGCGCTGCCATCCAGCAGCGCATCGACACCCTCGGGATCCTCACCGGCACCCTCCCGGCCAAGGGCCCCGGGATCGAGCTGACGATCAGTGACCCCAAGGGGGCCGTGACCGCCCCGCTGCTCCTCGACGCCGTCGAGGAGCTGCGCGATGCCGGGGCCGAGGCCATCCAGATCGACGACGTCCGGGTGGTCGCGTCGACGTACTTCACCGACGGGGGGACGGGGGTCGTGTCCCTGAGCGGGACGCGCCTGACGGCCCCGTACGTCATCAGGGCCATCGGCGACCCGAACACGCTCGCGGCCGCCATGGAGATCCCAGGTGGCGTGAGCGACACGATGCGGCAGGCCAGCGCCTCGATGACGTCGACGAGACCCAACGTCGTGCGCGTCGACGCGTTGCAGACGATTCCCCCGGCTCGTTACGCTCGCCCGGTGCCTACACCCTCAGGGGTGGCCTCCTAGGCTGGACCCCGTCGGCATGCGTCCCGGATCAAGGAGTGTCCATGAGCGAGCTCGAGTACCCGAACGACCTGTCCTACACGCCGGAGCACGAGTGGGTCCGGCGTGCCGCCGACGGGGTGGTCCGGGTCGGCATCACGGCCTTCGCCCAGGAGGCCCTGGGTGACGTCGTCTACGTGAGCCTTCCTAAGGTCGGCGATGCCCTCGCGACGGGGGACGCGTGCGGGGAGGTCGAGTCGACGAAGTCGGTCTCCGACGTGTACTCCCCGCTCGCCGGCGAGGTCACGGGGGTCAACGACGACCTCGAGCGGACCCCCGAGCTCGTCAACAGCGACCCGTATGGGCAGGGCTGGATGTTCGAGCTGCGCCCGAGCGACCCGTCCGACCTGGACGCCCTGCTCGACGCGACGGCATACAAGAACCAGCTCGGCTGACCCGGCGAGGCACGAGAAGGAGGCGAACGGTCCATGTCGGAACACCCGGAGAACCTGCAGGCTCAGGGCGCGGCGTCCGAGCCCACGACGATGCGGCTGCCCGCCGTCGGCGACCGGATCGAGGGCGGGCACGAGGCCGAGCACATCCTGACCCGTTCCGACCAGTCCATGGTCGAGGCGTTGCGGCCGTGCACGGCCCTGCTCATTGTCGTCCGCGGCCCGAACACGGGTGCCCGGTTCCTGCTCGACGACGCGGAGGTCACCTCGGGGCGGCACACGGACAGCGACATCTTCCTCGACGACGTCACCGTCTCGCGCAAGCACGCGGTGTTCCACCGCGAGGAGGACTGTTCCTACTCCGTCGCCGACGTCGGCTCCCTCAACGGCACGTACGTCAACCGATCGATCATCGACCGGGTCCGCCTCGCAACTGGCGACGAGGTGCAGATCGGCAAGTTCCGCCTCGTGTACTACGCCGCCCGGTCCTCCTGAGGCCGGTCGTGGCCCGTCGCACCGCCGGGCGGCCCCTGAGCATCGGCGCCGTCCTCACCGCGCTCCAGGGCGACTTCCCCGACGTCACCATCTCGAAGATCCGCTTCCTCGAGGCCGAGGGGCTTGTCACCCCGGCGCGAACGGCGTCCGGCTACCGACAGTTCGCCGAGTCGGACGTCGACCGCCTCCGCTACGTCCTCGCTGCCCAGCGTGACCGGTTCTGGCCGCTGAAGGTCATCAGGGACGCGCTCGACGCGATCGACCGCGGGCTCGAGCCGCCGGAGGAGGGTGGCGGACGCCCGGAACCGCCGGCGCCGCTTGCCGACGCGGACGTGCCGGGCGCGGAGGTCATCGGGCGGCCGGCCAAGCGGCTCCGCCTGACCAGGGGTGAGCTCGCCGAGGCGGCCGGGCTGGACGGCGCGACGCTGGACGCCGTCGTCAGCTTCGGGCTCGTCCGCCCGGGCGGCGACGGTCATTTCGACGCCCACGACCTCGAGATCGCCAGGGCGGTGGGCGAGCTGTCGACCTTCGGCATGGAACCGCGCCATCTACGGCCCTTCCGGACCGCGGCGGACCGCGAGGTCGCCCTCGTCGACCAGGTGACGATCGGCGTCCGCGGCGGCTCCGCCGCCGTCGCCGCCCGACGGGCCGAAGCGCTGCGGGCCTGCATCGCTCTCCACACCGCCCTGGTACGGGCCGGCATCGACGAGAACCGCTGACCGACGGCATGGTCCCGCCCGATCACGGGAGGTACGGTGATCCGGTGAAACCGGTCGAGGTCATCGGGGTGCGGGTCGAGGCGCCGGGCAACCAACCTGTCGTTCTCGTCCGAGAGCTGGACGGTGCGAGGGTGCTGCCGATCTGGGTCGGCGCCGCCGAGGCGGCCGCCATCGCCTACGTCCAGCAGGACGTCACCCCGCCCCGGCCACTGACCCATGACCTGTTCGTCACCGTCATCGGGACCCTCGGCCACGGGCTCGACGAGATCCGGATCACGAGCCTGGACGACGGGGTCTACCGGGCCGAGATCGTCTTCGACGGGGCGACCATCATCGATGCCAGACCCTCGGACGCCATCGCCCTCGCGCTGCGGGTGGGCTGCCCGGTGCTCGCCGAGGAGGCGCTCTTCGACGAGGTCGGCATGGTTCTCCCTGGCGACGCGGACGAGGGGACCGAGGACGAGGTTGAGGCGTTCAAGGAGTTCCTTGACTCCGTCTCCGCCGACGACTTCGACGCACCCGGCGAGGGTGGAGACGGGCCGAGCACCGAAGCCTAACTCTCAAGTAGACATACATAGTAACTCGGGTCACATACGACACGCCCGTTACATGTCTCGACCGGTAGTTGACCCGTAGAGGCGCTGGCACTAGCGTCGGGTGCGGTGTGAACGACGACCCTGTAGTTCTCCCGATGTGATTCGGCCGACGGCCCCGGAACGGGACCCGAAGACAAGGAGGTGCGCAGCGGTGAACACCACCAGCGAAGCGACCCGACACCAGCCGGTGCCGGCGGCCGCTCAAGGCATGCTCTTCACGGACGACCTGCCCGAGCTCGACGAGGAGGTCGGCTACCGGGGGATGACCGCCGCTGCCGCCATCGGGATCACGTACCGCCAGCTCGACTACTGGGCCCGCACCGGGCTCGTCGAACCGTCCGTGCGGACCGCGTCCGGCTCGGGCTCCCAGCGCCTCTACGGCTTCCGCGACATCCTCGCGCTGAAGGTCGTCAAGCGCCTCCTCGACACCGGAGTCTCCCTTCAGCAGATCCGGGTCGCCGTCGACGCGCTGCGCCGCCGCGGCGTCGAGGACCTCGCCCAGATCACGCTCATGAGCGACGGCGCCTCGGTCTACGAGTGCACCTCCGCCGAGGAGGTCATCGACCTTCTCCAGGGCGGACAGGGCGTCTTCGGCATCGCCGTCGGGCGCGTGTGGCGCGAGGTCGAGGGCGAGCTCGCCCACCTGCCGAGCGAACGGCCCGATGACCAACCGGCGTTCGACGGCCGCGACGAGCTGGCCGCGCGCCGACTCGCCCGTCCGAGCTGACCGCCGGCTCCCGCAACGACAACCGCCACTCGGACGGCGCCCTGACCCGGCGTCGTCCGTTAGTCTGTAGACGCCGCTCACACCGTGCGGGAGAGTCCCCGGCTGTGCCGGGGCGCCGAAGGGGCAAGCTCCCCGGGAAGCTCTCAGGCGCAAAGGACCGCACGGACAGGCACCCTGGAGCCGCCAGGCGACAGGAGGGGAGGTCAACGTGTCCTCGCATCCTGCGGAACGGAGCCCATCGTGAGCCTCTCGAACCCCGTCCTGCCCGACTTCGTCGGACGGCACATCGGTCCTCGGGCGGCGGACGTCGCCGCCATGCTCGCCGTCGTCGGCCAGCCGACCCTCGAGCAGCTGACCGAACGCGCCGTCCCCGCGTCGATCGCCATGACCCAACGGCTCGACATCGCGCCGGCCGCCTCGGAGTCCGCGGCCCTCGCCGAGCTCGCCGAGCGCGCCGGGAAGAACCGCGTGCTCAGGTCGCTCATCGGCCTCGGCTACTACGGCACGGTCGTGCCTGCCGTCATCCAGCGCAACGTGCTGGAGAACCCGGCCTGGTACACGTCGTACACGCCGTACCAGCCGGAGATCTCCCAGGGCCGGCTGGAGGCGCTTCTCACGTTCCAGACCGTCGTCAGCGACCTCACCGGCCTCCCGGTCGCCGGAGCCTCGCTGCTCGACGAAGGGACCGCAGCCGCCGAGGCGATGGCCCTCATGCGGCGGGTGTCCAGGGCACCGGCCGATGCGGTCCTGCTCATCGACGCCCAGCTCTTCCCCCAGACCAAGGGGGTCATCGGGACGCGGGCTCGCGCACAGCGGATCGACGTCGTCGAGGCGGCCGCCGAACGGCTCACGGCCGGGGCTCCTCTCACGGACCTGACCGACGGACGCCCCGTCTTCGGCGTCGTCGTCCAGTACCCGGGCGCCGATGGCGCCGTCCGGGACTTCCGACCGCTGGTGGCCTCCGCCCACGACGCCGGCGCGCTCGTCACGGCCGCCACCGACCTGCTGGGGCTCACCCTCCTCACGCCGCCGGGGGAGTGGGGCGCCGACGTCGCCGTCGGCTCCGCCCAGCGTTTCGGCGTGCCCATGGGGTTCGGCGGTCCGCATGCGGGCTTCATGGCCGTCCACGAGTCCGTCGCCCGGTCCATGCCCGGGCGGCTCGTCGGGGTCTCCATCGACTCGGCGGGCGACCCGGCATACCGGCTCGCCCTGCAGACCCGCGAACAACACATCCGCCGTGAGAAGGCGACGTCGAACATCTGCACGGCTCAGGTCCTTCTCGCCGTCATGGCGAGCATGTATGCCGTCTACCACGGGCCGGACGGGCTGCGCCGGATCGCCGAGCGGGTCCGCGACACGGCTCGCGGGCTCGCGGACTACCTCGAGGCGGACGGGCTCGACGTCTGCGGTGCGCCGTTCTTCGACACCCTCACGGTCACCGTCCCGGGGCGGGCTGGCGCGGTCGTCGCGGCCGCCCGGCAGCGCGGCTACAACCTGTGGCAGGTGAGCGAGGATGTCGTCTCGATCGCCGTCGACGAGACGACGACGCGCGAGGACATCCACAGCGTCGCCGAGGCGTTCGACATCGAGGCGCCCGAGGCCGTCGGGTCGCGCTACGAGTGGCCCGAGTGGGCGGCACGGACGAGCGGCTACCTGACCCATCCGGTGTTCCACGAGCACCGCTCCGAGACGTCCATGCTGCGCTACCTGCGTCGGCTTGCGGACCGCGACTTCGCGCTCGACCGCGGGATGATCCCGCTCGGCTCGTGCACGATGAAGCTCAACGCGACGACGGAGATGCTGCCCATCACGTGGCCCGAGTTCGCCGACCTCCATCCCTTCGTGCCCGCCGACCAGAGCGTCGGAATCCGCGAGGTGATCGCCGAGCTCGAGGCATGGCTCCTCGACATCACCGGCTACGACGCGGTGTCGCTCCAGCCGAACGCCGGGGCGCAGGGCGAGTTCTCGGGCCTGCTGGCGATCCGCGCCTTCCACGAGGCAAACGGTGACACGGGTCGGGACGTCTGCCTCATCCCCGCCTCCGCGCACGGCACCAACGCGGCGAGCGCCGTCATGGCGGGGTTCACCGTCGTCGTCGTCAAGACGGCGCCGGACGGGACGATCGACGTCGACGACCTCGACGCACGGATCGCCGCCAACCGCGACCGGCTCGGTGCCATCATGGTCACCTACCCCTCGACGCATGGGGTCTACGAGTCCGGGATCGCCGACGTGTGCGCGAAGGTCCACGACGCCGGGGGCCAGGTCTACGTCGACGGCGCCAACCTCAACGCCCTCGTCGGCCTCGCCCAGCCGGGCCGCTTCGGCGCGGACGTCTCGCACCTGAACCTTCACAAGACCTTCTGCATCCCGCACGGCGGCGGCGGCCCCGGCGTCGGGCCGGTCGCCGTCCGCGCCCACCTCGCGCCCCACCTGCCCAACCACCCGCTCAGTCCGGAGGCCGGCCCGGCAACGGGCGTCGGCCCCGTCGCGTCGGCCCCGTACGGCTCGGCGAGCATCCTGCCCATCTCGTGGGCATACATCCGTCTCATGGGCGGCGCCGGGCTCACCGAGGCGACGCGCATGGCCGTCCTCAACGCGAACTACATCGCCGCCCGGCTGAGGCAGGACTACCCCGTCCTGTACTCGGGGGAGGACGGGCTCGTCGCCCACGAGTGCATCCTCGACCTGCGGGGCATCACGAAGGAGTCCGGCGTCACCGT
Source organism: Actinomycetes bacterium (assembly GCA_021783215.1). GTDB lineage: Bacteria > Actinomycetota > Actinomycetes > Actinomycetales > Dermatophilaceae > JAJXUB01. Next base: position 7,752 of record JAJXUB010000085.1, read on the forward strand.
CGACGACGTCGCCAAGCGGCTCATCGACTATGGCTTCCACGCGCCGACGATGAGCTTCCCCGTGGCCGGAACCCTCATGGTGGAGCCGACCGAGAGCGAGGACAAGGGCGAGCTCGACCGGTTCTGCGACGCGATGACCGCCATCCGCCAGGAGATCCGCGACGTCCAGGAGGGCCGTATGCCGCTCGCCGAGTCGGTCCTGCGGCATGCCCCCCACACGGCCAAGGCGATCGCCGGTGAATGGGGCCGGCCGTACGACCGCACGCTCGGCGCGCTGCCCGGCGGGGTCGTTCCGGGGGACAAGTACTGGCCGCCCGTCGGCCGTATCGACGGGGCCTACGGCGACCGCCACCTCGTGTGCACGTGTCCGCCCCTCGAGGAGTACGTCGACGCCTGACCCGTCAGGCGACGGAGGAGACGCAGGCCCGGACGACCGAGGCCGTCGAGCCCGTCGGGGTCTTGACGACGGCGACCTGGCTGGGGATCCGCGCCCGCAGGTCGCTCACGTGGCTGACGACCCCGACGGCACGGCCCCCTTCCCGAAGCCCGTCGAGAACGCTCATGACCTGTTCGAGGCTGGCCTCGTCGAGCGTGCCGAAGCCCTCGTCGACGATGAGGGTCTGAAGGTCGACGCCACCGGCCTCCTCCCGGACCGCGTCCGCCAGAGCGAGGGCCAGGGCCAGGGAGACCATGAAGGACTCGCCGCCGGACAGGGTGGCGGTCGCCCGCTCGATCCCCGTCCACGCGTCGAGGACCTTCAGGCCGAGGCCGCTGCGGGCACCGCGTGCCTCGCGCCCGTCGTCGTGGCGCAGCTGGTAGCGGCCGTCGCCGATGGTCCCGAGGCGTTCGTTGGCGAGGTCGACCACGCGTTCGAGGCGAGCGGCGAGGACATAGGTGGACAGGCGCATGCGCATGACGTTGTCGCTGCCGGAACCCGCCGCGAGATCGGCCAGGGCCGTGACGCGCTCGCTCCGCGCCAGCGTGGGGGCGAGGGCCTCGAGAACCGGGCGGAGGGAGGCGGCGATCCTGCCGGCGTCCCGGGTCGCGGACGCCGCGACCGTCCTGGCGTCGCGTGCCCGCAGATGGGCGGTCCGCGTCGCGGCGGCCGTCCCCTCGAGGGCGTCGAGATCGTCCGGAGCGCAGGCCATCGCCGCGACGACGTCGGCGTCGGCGAGGATGGCTCGGGCCCCGGTGCGGGACTCCTCGTGGGCCACGACGCTCGCCTCGAGCGCGTGCACGACGGCGGCCGGCACGAGTGCGGCCCTGGCCTCCTCGGCGTCGGCGAAGGGTGACTGTCGCAGGGCCTCGCGGAGGGCGCCGCGTTCGCGGTCGAGGACG
>JAJXUB010000086.1 GCA_021783215.1 Actinomycetes bacterium
GCCGCCCCGGCGTCACGGAACCACACGTCGGCCCGCGTCCGCTGGAAGTACGGCGAGCCGGCCGTGTGGAACGTCATCGACGACATCTTGCCCTTGACGACGAAGCCTTGCGGGCCCTCGCCCTGGAGTCCGGGAACGGCGCTGTCCGGTCCGTAGGCCGCCTCGACGAGGGCCGTGTCCGAGGGCGGCTCCTCGGGCGCTGCCGGCTGGGCCGGGGCGGACGACCGGGCGGCCTCGGCCATCCGGGCACGGGCCGCGAGGATGTCGGGGTCCTTCTGGCCGGGCTCGGGCACGTGCGTCCCGGAGGCCGGGTCGTCGACGACCGCCGACGCGACCGGTCCGGCCGGCACGGTCATGACCGGGCCACCCTCCGGGGAGTCGACCGCCGGTGCGACGTTCGGGGTCTCGAGCAGGCTCAGCTGCTTCGCCTCGACGGGCGTGCCGGCACCGTCCTTGCTCGGCAGGTCCGCGACGATCGCGGGGTTGCCCTTGACCGGGACGGGCTCGGGCGTGGTCTCTGCGGCCGGAGCGGGCGCGCCAGGCTCGGGCTGCGTGCCCGGGTGGCCGTCGCCGGGGGCGGTCCAGCCGTTCTCACGGGCGAGCCTGAGGCCTTCGAGCGAGGCGGGGCCGGCGCCGACGCCTTCGTCGGCCCGGCCGTCGGTGAACCCGGCGAGGACCCGCGAGATCTCCTTGAAGGTGCACACCTTGTTCGCCCCGCGGGTCGGCGTGACGTCCTTGCCCGCGCGGAGGTCGTCGACGAGATGGGTCGTCGACTCGGGCGTCTGGTTGTCGAAGAACTCCCAGTTCGCCATGACGACGGGGGCGTAGTCGCACCCCGCGTTGCACTCGATCCGCTCGAGGGTGATCCTGCCGTCGGGGGTCGTCTCGTCGTGGTCGACGCCGAGGTGAGCCGAGACGGCCTCCCAGATGGCGTCGCCGCCCATGATCGCGCACAGGGTGTTCGTGCAGACGCCGACGGTGTAGTCGCCGTTGGGGTGGCGCTTGAACTGGGTGTAGAACGTCGCGACGCCCGAGACCTCGGCCTCCGTCAGGTCGAGGATCTCGGCGATGAGCCGGATGCCACGACCGGGGATGTACCCGTCGACGGACTGGACGAGATGCAGGAGCGGGATGATCGCCGAGCGTTTCTGCGGGTACCGCGCGACGACCCGCTCGGCGTCGCCGCGAAGCGCGTCGAGGACGTCGTCGGCATACGGGGCCTTGGACTCCTCGGGGACATGCAGGAACCCGGATGCGGTCTGGAGGCCGAAGTTGTCTCCGGACATCAGCGGTCGACACCTCCCATGACGGGGTCGATGGAGGCGACGGAGACGATGACGTCGCCGACCTGACCGCCCTCACACATGGCGGCCACGGCCTGAAGGTTGTTGAAGCACGGGTCGCGGAAGTGGACCCGGTAGGGACGCGTACCGCCGTCGGAGACGACGTGACAGCCGAGCTCGCCCTTGGCGGACTCGACGGCCTGGTATGCCTGCCCGGCCGGGACCCGGAAGCCCTCGGTGACGAGCTTGAAGTGGTGGATGAGCGCCTCCATGGACGTGCCCATGATGTCGCGGATGTGCTCCAGGCTGTTGCCCTGTCCGTCGGCGCCGACGGACAGCTGGGCGGGCCAGGCGATCTTCTTGTCCTCGATCATGACGGGCTCGCCCTGCGTCTTGCGGAGGCGGTCGAGACACTGGTTGATGATCTTCAGCGACTCGTAGCACTCGTCGAGCCGGTTGCGCAGGCGGTCGTAGGAGTCGTTCCCGCGCCGGACGGGGACGTCGAAGTCGTACGTCTCGTACCCGCAGTACGGCTCGGACTTGCGCAGGTCGTGGGGAAGCCCGGTCGAGCGGAGGATCGGACCCGTCACGCCGAGGGCGATGCACCCGGTGAGGTCGAGATAGCCGACACCCTTCATCCGCCCGATGATCAGCGGGTTCTTGTTCATGAGGAGCTCGAGCTCGCCGATGCCCGTCCGCAGCTCCTCGACGGTCTGCTGGATGAGGTCGATCCCGCCGTTCGGCAGGTCCTGGGCGACGCCGCCGGGACGGATGTACGCGTGGTTCATCCGCAGGCCCGTGACGGCCTCGAAGACGCGCAGGATCCGCTCGCGCTCCTTGAAGCCGGTCATCATGACCGTCGTCGCCCCGATCTCCATCCCCGACGGGCCGATCCCGCCGAGATGGGAGTTGATCCGGGTCAGCTCCATCATGAGGACCCGGATGACCGTGGCCCGCTCCGGGATCCTGTCCGTGATGCCCAGGAGCCTCTCGACGGCGAGGCAGTACGCCGTCTCCTGGAACATCGGGGTCAGGTAGTCCATCCGGGTGCAGAACGTGACCCCCTGCGTCCAGGTCCGGAACTCCATGTTCTTCTCGATGCCCGTATGCAGGTAGCCGATGCCCGCGCGGGCCTCGGTGACCGTCTCCCCGTCGAGCTCGAGGATGAGGCGCAGGACGCCGTGGGTCGACGGGTGCTGCGGGCCCATGTTGACGACGATGCGCTCCTCGTGCAGCGACGTCGCCTCGTCGACGAGGTCGTACCAGTCGCCCCCGGACGCGTTGATGACGTGGGCGCCTTCGGCGTCGATGACGTCCGCGGGCGAGGTCGCGTACCAGTCGGTGCGGTCCTTCCGCGAGCCGGCGTCGGCGCCCCGGCCGAAGAACGTGTCGGACGTGGTCATCAGCTGTACGACCTCCGCTGGTTGGGCGGCGGCACCGTGCCGCCCTTGTACTGGATGGGCACACCGCCCAGGGGGTAGTCCTTGCGCTGCGGGTGTCCCGGCCAGTCGTCCGGCATGAGGATCCGCGTGAGCGACGGGTGTCCGTCGAACTCGATGCCGAAGAGGTCCCACGTCTCCCGCTCGTGCCAGTTGGCGCCCGGCCACACGGAGACGATCGAGGGGATGTGGGCGTCGTCGTCGGGGCACGTCACCTCGAGGCGGACGCGGCGGCTGCCGTGCGTCACCGAGACGATGCTGTAGACCGCGTGGAGCTCGCGGCCCTCCTGGGCGGGGTAGTGGACGCCGGACACCGACATGCACATCTCGAACCGGAGAGCTGGATCGTCCCGAAGCGCCTCGGCGACGACGAGCAGGTCCTCACGCCGGACGAAGAAGGTCAGCTCCCCGCGGTCGACGACGACCCGCTCGACCGCCCCGCGCAGACCCGGCCCGCGGACGCCCAGCGCCCGCTCGAGCGCGTCGGACACCTCGTCGAACCAGCCACCGTAGGGACGGACCGCCGCGCCGGGGAAGAGGATCGGCCGGACGAGACCGCCGTAGCCGGAGGTGTCGCCCGTGTCGCCCGCGCCGAACATCCCGTGGCGCTCACCGATCTGGACGGGGTCGGGGGACGTCCCCGGGGCCGCAGGGAGGTTGTCGGACGGGGCCGGGGGGGTCGCGTCCGTCGTCGGGTCGCTCATGCGAGGAGGTTCTTTCCGGACGGGGCGGCGAGGTGCGCGAGATGGTCATGCGTCGGGGGGAGTGCCGTGAGGGACGGCGCGCTGAGGGCGGCCTCCTCGGCGGCGTGCGCCGCGGCGACCCGGTCGACGCCGAGGGGCGCGGCGCGGACCTGCTTATGGATCTCGATGCACGCGTTGAGGAGCATCTCCGGGCGTGGCGGACAGCCGGGCAGGTAGACGTCGACGGGGACGACATGGTCGACGCCCTGGACGATCGCGTAGTTGTTGAACATCCCGCCGGAGCTCGCACAAACACCCATGGCGATAACCCATTTGGGGTTGGGCATCTGGTCGTAGACCTGCCGGAGCACCGGGGCCATCTTCTGGCTGACCCGGCCGGCGACGATCATCAGGTCGGCCTGCCGCGGCGTCGCCGAGAAGCGGATCATGCCGAAACGGTCGAAGTCGTAGTCGGCGGTACCGGTCGCCATCATCTCGATGGCGCAGCACGCGAGGCCGAACGTCACGGGCCACACGGACGTCTTGCGGGCGAGGCCGGCGATGGTCTCGACCGTCGTCAGCGCGAAGCCGGCGGGCAGCTTCTCCTCGATTCCCATCACTTCTCCGTTCTCGTGGCCGGCACGGCCCGGTCAGCGGCCTGCGGTCGGCCGGTCGGCGGCATACGGCGCGCGGTCAGTCCCACTCCAGACCCCCGCGGCGCCACACGTACGCATAGGCGACGAACACCGTGGCGATGAAGAGGACCATCTCGATGAGGGCGAACAGGCCCATCTGGTTGAACGCGACGGCGAAGGGGTAGAGGAAGACCGACTCGATGTCGAAGATGATGAAGAGCATCGCCGGCAGGTAGTACTTGACGGGGAAGCGTCCGCCGGACGCGGCGCGCGGCGTCGGCTGGATCCCGCATTCGTAGGCTTCGAGCTTGGCCCTGTTGTAGGTCTTCGGGCCGATGACGGCGCTGAGGCCGACGGCGACGACGGCGAAGGCCAGACCCAGGGCGACCATGATGAGTACGGCGACATAGGGGCTGGTCATCTCGGGCGAGCTCCCCTTTCCGTGGTCAGGGTTCCGGCAGCGGGGTTCCACCACATCCTAGGCGTGGCCGATTCCGCGCCGCAGGCGAGTCGGTCACGCATCGGGAGCCAGCCGCGACATGGCGTTGATGAGGACGTCGCTCGGGCGCCGGCCGCCGTCGTCCGGCAGGTTCGACATGAGCTTGAGGAGGAAGCGCATGAGGGCCGCGCGGGGCAGACCGTACTTCGTCGCAACCCGCATGACCTCGGGATGGCCGATGGCGTGGGCGAACCACCGGCCGAGGGTGAAGTAGCCCCCGAGGGCGTCCTTCATGATGGACGGGTATGCCGTCAGCGCCTGTTCGCGGGCGGCCGGGCTGCGCTCCTTGAGCGCTCCCGAGACGACGTCGGCGGCGATCCGGCCGGCCTGAAGGGCGTAGTCGATCCCCTCGCCGTTGAACGGGTTGACCATCCCGCCGGCGTCGCCGACCAGGAGAAGGCCGTCCGCATACAGGGGTGAGCGGTTGAAGCCCATGGGCAGGGCGGCACCCCGGATCGGGCCGGCGCTCGCGTCGTGGACGAAGCCCCACCGGTCGGTGAGGGTGTCGACCCACCGGGCCATGACGTCCTTGTAGTCGGTCCGTCCGAAGGCCTTGCTCGTGTCGAGGATGCCGAGGCCGACGTTGGCCCGGCCGTCCTCGAGCGGGAAGATCCAGCCGTAGCCGGGCATGAGCATGTCGGCGCCGGTGGCGTCCTTCGTCCACAGCTCGAGGTAGGACTCGAGGTACTCGTCCTCCCGCGTCGTCGTGTAGTAGGCCCGGACGGCGACCCCCATGACCCGGTCGGCGCGCTTCTGCCTGCCGGCCGCCGTCGCGAGACGGGAGGAGACGCCGTCGGCGGCGACGACGACGGGAGCGCGGACGGCATACGACTCGCCCGTGCGGCGGCCCGTGGGATCCACCCGATGCCCGCTGACGCCGGCGACCCTGCCGTCGTCGGTGCGCAGCGGGTCGCTCACGCTGACGCCCTCGAGGAAGCGGGCGCCGCGCGACTCGGCGTGGCGAACGAGGTTCTCGTCGAGCTGGCGGCGGGTGCGGACGAGGCCGTAGCTCGGGAACGACCTCGTCTGCGGCCACGGCATGAGGAGGCGGTGACCGCCGCCGAACACGCGCAGGCCGAGGGTGCGGGCCCAGCCGGTCGTGTCGACGCCGAGGTCGTGGAGCTCCCTGACCGCTCGCGGGGTCAGGCCGTCGCCACAGATCTTGTCCCGGGGGAAGGTCGCCTTGTCGAGGAGGACGACATCGAGGCCGGCCGCAGCGAGGTAGGCCGCCGTTGCGCTGCCGCCCGGGCCCGCCCCGACGACGACGACATCGACGTCCTCGACCGGGGCGGAGCCGGTCTCAGCGGTCATCGTCACGATGGGCCTTCGTCGTGGGGGAGGCATGCGTACGGGTTCTCGGGGACGTCCAGCACTCTATCGGCGCCCCCCGGGCGGGGGGTAATCCGCCCGGCCCCAGCGGCCCTTCCCCTCGGTTGGAGGTCATCCGCTACCGGATCCCGGTCGGTGTCTACCTCGAACCGTTGGAGGGGTTCACTCAGGGGGCGCGGGTTTCGTCGCGCGGTGGAGGGCGACGATGCCGCCGGTGAGGTTGCGCCATTCGACGCCTGTCCACCCCGCGGCCGTGACCTTCTCGGCGAGCTCGCGCTGGTCTGGCCACGCCCGGATCGTCTCGGCGAGGTAGACGTAGGACTCGGGGTCGCTCGAGACGCGCCGGGCGAGCGCCGGCAGGGACCGCATGAGGTAGTTGACGTAGACGCCCCGGAAGAGGGCATTGGTCGGCTGGCTGAACTCGCAGACGACGAGCCGGCCGCCGGGCTTCGTCACCCGGAGGAACTCCCGCAGGGCGACGTCGGCGTCGGCGACGTTCCTCAGCCCGAAGCTCATCGTCACGACGTCGAACGAGCCGTCGGCGAACGGCAGCCGCATCGCGTCGGCGGCGAGGAACGGCAGGTCCGCCCGGTGCGCGCGTCCGGTCCTGAGCATCCCGAGGGAGAAGTCGGCCGGGCATACGGACGCACCGGCGGCGGCGAACGGCTCGCTGCTCGTGCCCGTCCCGGCGGCGATGTCGAGCACCCGTTCCCCCGCCCGCGCGTCGACCGCCGCGGTGACCGCGCGCCGCCAGAGCCGGTCCTGGCCGAGGGAGAGGACGTCGTTGGTGAGGTCGTACCGCCGGGCGACGTCGTCGAACATCGCGGCGACGTCCGTGGGGCGCTTGTCGAGGCTGGCACGGCTCATGCGGCCCATTCTCCTATGACCCGGCGGTGCGGCGGTCGCGGGGTCGTACGCTTGTCGCTCGATGACCCAGCTCCCCGTCCCCGACCAGCCCGGAGTCGCGACGCCGCTCGTCGTGCGGACGGTGGCCCTCGAGGCTGCCGGCCTCGGACCGCTCCTGCGCCTCCTGCCGCCCCTTGCGCCGGCCCGGCTCCAGTCGTGGGTGCGTCACGGCGAGGGCCTCGTCGGATGGGGGCGCGCGGCCCGCATCGTCAGCCGGGGGCCGGACCGGTTCGCCGAGGCGCAGCGCTGGTGGCGTGACGTCGCGCAGCTCGCCGTCGTCCGTGACGAGGTCGCCGTGCCGGGGTCCGGGCCGGTCGCCTTCGGCTCGGTCTCGTATGCCGCCGGCTCCCCGGCGGGCGCGACGCTCGTCGTCCCCGAGGTCGTCGTCGGACGGCGCGGCGACCGGGCGTGGCTCACCGTGGCGACTGCGGCCGGAGCCGTCCCGGCGCCGATCGCCCCCCTCCCCCAGCAGGCCGCGCCGGCGCCCGTCGACGTCCGGTACGCCGACGGTGCCCTGAGCCCGTCCGCCTGGGGCACCCGCGTCGCCGAGGCGGTCCGGCGGATCACACGCGGCGACCTCGACAAGGTCGTCCTCGCCCGCGACCTCGAGGCGAGTGCCGCCGAGCCGATCGACCCGCGGTGGCTGCTCACCCGGCTCGCCGAACGGTACGAGAACACGTGGGTCTTCTCCGTCGACGGGCTCGTCGGTGCGACCCCGGAGCTCCTCGTGCGGCGGGACAAGGGCCTTGTGACGTCCCGTGTCCTCGCCGGCACGATCAACCGGACCGGCGACGACGCCCGCGACCTCGCCCTCGCCGGCGCGCTCGCGCGCTCCAGCAAGGACCTCGAGGAGCACGAGTACGCCGTCCGCTCCGTTGCCGAGGCGCTCCGGCCGCACTGCTCCTCGATGAACGTCCCCGAGTCTCCGTTCGTCCTCCACCTGCCGAACGTCATGCACCTCGCGACGGACATCGCTGGCGTTCTCATCGACGACACGACGTCGCTCGCCCTCGCCGCGTCGCTTCACCCGAGCGCCGCCGTGTGCGGCACGCCGACGCCCGTGGCGGATGCCCTCATCACCGAGCTCGAGGACATGGACCGCGGGCGCTACGCGGGGCCCGTGGGGTGGATGGACTCCAACGGCGACGGCGAGTGGGGCATCGCCCTGCGGTGCGCGGCGTACGAGCCGGGTGACCAGCGCCACCTTCGGCTCTTCGCGGGGTGCGGCATCGTCGCCGGGTCCGAACCGGACGCCGAGGTGGCCGAGTCGGTCGCCAAGCTCGTCCCCATGAGAGACGCCCTCTCGGCGGGCTAGCAGCTAGCCCGCCGCGCGGGCGGCGATGCGCCGCAGCGCCTCCTGGTCGGCCCGGTGCCGTGACCGGTCGGCCCGGACCTCGACAACCCGCATGCCGCTCGGCGGCGCCGTGACGGCACTCGCCAGCTCCTCCGGCCCGGCGACGACGTCGTGTCGCACGCCGTGGGCGCGACACAGCGCGCCGATGTCCGTGCCTGTCGAGGTCCCGAAGACCCGCTCGAAGCCGTCGCTGCGCGCCGGGTCGCCCGGCTCGAGGATCGTGAAGATGCCACCGCCGTCGTCGTTGACGACGATGACCGTGAGGTCGGGGCGGGCCTCATCCGGCCCGACGAGGAGCCCGTTGGCGTCGTGCACGAACGTGAGGTCACCGAGGAGGGCGTAGGCCGGCCGTTCCGGTGCCGACAGGGCCACCCCGATCGCCGTCGACACGACGCCGTCGATGCCGGCGAGTCCCCGGCTGGCGACGACTGTCAGGGGGCGGGTGCGCGGGGCCATGCCGGCGTCGACGTCGCGGACCGTCTTCGACGAGCCCAGGAAGAGCAGCGCCCGGTCCGGCAGGGCGGCGAGCAGCGCGCGGACGAGCTCGGTCCCCGAGCCGAGCGGCGCCCCTTCGGTGGCAAGGACACGTTCGACGGCCGTTCCCGCGTCGAGCCAGCGCCGGGCCCACGGGCCCGGCCCGCGCCCGGGCCGGGGGACGACGGTCTCGCCGAAGGGGTGGACCGGCGCCTCGGGGTGAGCCGGTGACCTCCATCCTGCGCCCGCGGTGACGACGACGAGGTCGATGTCGGGCCGGTTGACCAGTGCCGTCACCGGGCGCGAGAGGGTCGGTCGGCCGACGACGACGACGCACTCGGGGGCGAGGGCGTCGACGAACCCGGGCAGGTCGAGCACGAGGACACCGTGGGCCAGGGCTCCGGGCCGGGGGTGGTCG
>JAJXUB010000087.1 GCA_021783215.1 Actinomycetes bacterium
GCGCGCTCGCGGCACGCCAGGAGCTCAGGCCGCCCCGCACCTCCTACGACGTCGACGTCCTCGTCGCGCCGGGAGACTCGGCCGCGCTCATCGCGGCGCTGCGACTGCGCGGGTGGTTCCTGCGCGTCGAGCACGGCGCCCCGATCGGCGTCCTTCCGTGGCACGCGAAGACCGCCGGCTCGCCCGACTGGCCCTGCGACATCGACGTGCACACGCATTTTCCGGGCTTCCTGGCCCCGGCGGCCGAGGTCTTCGAGAGCCTGTGGCCCAGGCGCGAGACCCATCCCTTCGCCCACCAGGACGTGCCGTGCATCGACCGCCACGCCCAGGCGCTCGTCCTCCTCCTGCACGCGATCCGGTCACGGGTGCCGCTGGCGGCCGGTGACGGGGCGGCCGTGACGTCGGCCGTCACGCAGTGGTCCGACGCCGACCGGGCGGAGCTGCTCGACCTGGCCGACCGGCTCGGTGCCTCCTGGCCCCTCAGGGACTGGTATCGCGCGATGGGCTTCCCCACGCCGGACGAGCCGGGACCCAGCATCCAGCTCGAGGCCTGGAAGCTCCTCGTCGAGGACCCCCCGGGCTCGGCGTGGCTCCTCGAGCTGCGCCGGACGCCGTGGTTGAAGAAGCCCCGCCGGCTGTGGGACGCCTTCTGGCTCACCGACGACAACCTCCGGGGGACCTACCCCGGGTCATCGGGCAGCCGACGCGCCCTCGCCCGCATCCGGCTCCGCCGTGCCGCCGTCGGGCTCCGTCAGGTCCCGGCCGCCTACCGCGCCGCACGGCGAAACCACACGTAGGCATGCCGATGAGCCAGACGTGGTCCCACCGCCCCGACGTCGCGTGGATCGGCGACGAGGACCGCGTCGTCGCGCTCGCCCTCGGTCGTGCCGACGCACGACCGCTTGCCTTCGACGCGAGGGCCTCCCGGCTCTGGCTGCGCCTCGCCGTCCCAACGCCCTTGGCGGACCTCGTCGACGAGCTCGCCGACGGTCACGAGCCGACCGAGGTCGAGGAGGGTCTGCGCCGGTTCCTCGAGCAGCTCCAGGAGGGCGGTCTCCTCGAGCACGGGACCCGGGATGCCTAGTGGACGAACACGGCGGCCGTCCGCGCAGGGACGGTGAGGGTCGCCGTACCCGGGGCCCACGCGGACGCTCTGACGACCTCGTCGGCCCCGGCCGCCTGGACGGGCGACAGCCGCAGGTCCACCCCGGCGAGCCCGGGCACGTGCTGCTCGACCGTCGACGGCGTCGCGTTGAGCACGACGAGGAGGCCTCGCAGGTGCGGGTCGATATCCGGTCCGACCGTGTCGTCGACCCGTAGGACGATGACACCCGGGTGGGCGTCAGCCGTCCCGGAGACGGGGAAGGACACCTTGGCGTTGACGAGCTCTGCCGAGCCGAGCCGGAACAGCGGCGTCGAGTACCGGAGGCGGAGCAGGTCGCGGGCCAGTGCCGAGGCATGCTGCACCTCCTCGGCGGTCGGCTTGAGCGCGACGTTCGCCAGCAGCGGCTGGAGGACCGGCCACGTGGAGCCGTTCTCGGCATACAGCGGAAGACCATGACCGAAGCCGTTGTCCGACCCGCTCCACGACAGGGTGTTGAACCAGTCGCCGCTGTCGTAGGAGTTCCGGTCGAAGGACTTGCTGCGCAGGAGGTCGGCGCCCGCGTGCCAGAACGACGGCGTCTGCGCGAGCGCCGTCGTCGCCAGCGCGAGCGTGTTCATGCGGATCCGGTCGGCCATCGACGTCGCGACGGGCAGCTTGTACGTCAGCGCGTCCCAGAGCGTCTCGTTGTCGTGGGCGTCGACATACGTGACGACCTCGTCCGGCTCGTCGGCGTAGGCGGCCGGGTGGCCACCGTAGTCCACCGCGTCACCCCGGACGGCCGACCCCGACGTGCTCGTGAAGGTGAAGGTGCGCAGGCCGCCGGCGAGACCGAGCATGACGAGGTCGGTGTCACGCGCGAGCGTCGCCTCGGCGTCGGCGTTGACCGCGTCGCCGTTCGGGTCGGTGAACGCGCCGGAGCCGAAGCCCTGCACCCGCGGCTTGCCGTCGTCGACGCCTCCGCCACGAACGGCGTCCCGAAGCCGGTCGCTGAACGTGCCGATGCCGGTGCCACCGAGGTTGCCCTGGCACGCCTGGGTGAACAGCGCCCCGTCGGCGACCTCACCGAAGTTCCACCCCTCCCCGTAGACATACATCGACCGGCCGTCGACGCCGTCGGCCTCCATCGTCAGCGCGTCGAGTGCGGCCCTGACGGCGATCATGTTCGCCTTCGTGTGGAAGCCCATGAGGTCGAACCGGAACCCGTCGACCTTGTAGTCCCGGGCCCAGCGCACGACGGTGTCGACCATGATCTTCTCGGCCATCACGTGCTCCGTCGCGATGTTCGGGCAGCACGTCGAGGCGTAGACCTTGCCGAGCGGGTCGAGACGGTAGTAGTACCCGGGGACGATCCGGTCGAGCACGGAGGTCGGTTCCTGGCCTGACGTCGTCGTGTGGTTGAAGACCTGGTCGAGGACGACGCGTAGCCCCATCCGGTGGAGCGCCCCGACCATCGTCCGGAACTCCTCGACGCGGGTGCCTCCGTCCGCGGCCGTTGGGGTCGAGGCGTACGAGCCTTCGGGGACACCCCAGTGGTACGGGTCGTACCCCCAGTTGAAGCCGTCCCTGGGTCCGATGGCGGTCAGGCACGCCTGCTGCTGCGCCGAGTCCGGTGGCAGGACGGTCAGGTCCGGGCACCCGGCATGCTGCGGGGTGGCCTGCTTCGAGCGGTCCTCCTCGAGCGTCGCGATGTCGAACGTCGGGAGGAGGTGGACGGTGTTCAGGCCCGCCTCCGCGAGCGCCCGGAGATGTGCCGCGCCCTCGCCACTGTCGGCGAAGGCGAGGTAGGTGCCGCGGTGGGTCGAGGGGATGCTCGGGTCGCCGATGGAGAAGTCGCGGACGTGGAGCTCGTAGATGCTCGAGTCGACGGCCCTCGCGAGCGGCGGCGACGGGGTCACGGTCCAGACGGCGGGCATGTATGCCGGGTCCCGCAGGTCGACCGCGACCGAGCGCGTCGAGTTGAGGGTCAGCCCGGTCGAGCAGGGGTCGGTGACGAGGTTGCGTTCGACGCGGCCCGTCGCCGGCACGAAGACGGTGACGTCATAGAGGTACCGGTCACCGGGGCGACCGGTCGTGGCCGTCCACGAACCGTCCTCCTGCCGTGCCATCGGCGTCCGGGTGGCCGAGCCGACGGGGAGGTCGGGAGGCGACGAGGCCGGCCACGTCAGGAGGCGGACGTCCTGCGCGGTCGGGGCCCATACGCGGTAGGTCACCGCCCCGTCGTGGACCCGCGGCCCGTATGCCCCGACCGCCGCCGTCCGGGCATACAGGACGTCGAGGACGAGGGCGAGTTGCACCCCACACGCATCGGCCAGCGCGCCGTCCGGCCCGTAGGAGCTGATCGCGGCCTGGGCGGTGAGGATCTGAGGGACGCGGGCGACCGTCGCCGGGTCCAGCCGGACGGCGAGGTAGCCGGCCAGCTCGGGGTGGGCCCTGACGAGCGCTGGGTCAACCGGCCCGGCGAACGCCAGCCGTGCCCGGCTCGGCTCGGCTCGGGTCACGTCGAGCGCCCCGGACGGGGACCACGCGAGCCACCAGGTGGCCGTCTCGGCCGAAGCATTCGCCGGGACCATCGTCACGGGGACGGCCACGGTCTCGGGGGCGACCCAGAGAGCGCGGAGCCTCGTCAGGTCGGGGTGGACGGCGGCGTTCATGGCGATCGCTGACGCTACCGTGCCCGGGTCGCCCCTGCCGGGATGCTCGCCCGGGTTACGACGGGTCGCCGCCGCCGACGGACCTCAGCGCCTCGGTGATGTCCCCCTCCATCGACAGCGGCCTCGTCTTCGGCGCATACCGGTCGATGACGGTCCCGTCGGGCGCGATGAGGAACTTCGTGAAGTTCCACTTGATCGCGTTGCCGAGGACCCCGCCCCTCTGGGACCGCAGCCACGCATAGAGGGGATGGGACCGTGCGCCGTTGACGTCGATCTTGTCGAAGAGCTGGAAGGTGACGCCGTAGTTGCGGGAGCAGGTCTCGGCAACCTCCTGTGCGTCGCCGGGCTCCTGGTGGGCGAACTGGTTGCACGGGAAACCGAGCACGACAAGACCGTCCTCGCCATGGCGCTGCTGGAGCTCCTCGAGCTCGGTGAGCTGTGGGGCGAACCCGCACTGCGTCGCTGTGTTGACGACGAGGACGACCTTGCCGGCGTACTCGGCGAGGTTCCGCTCCCTGCCGTCGATCTGTGTCGCGGTGAAGTCATGGAAGGTCGTCATGCCGGTCTCCTGTGGGCTCGTGGTGAGAGGGCGGCGGGCTCCCGGACGGCCGCCGCGAACTGCTGGGTCAGGTTGCGGAGCCGGAGGAGGTCCTCGGCGGGCACCGGGAACCCCTCGGCGAGGCAGCGATGGGCCTCGGCGACGACCGGTTCGAGGTCACGGCCGGCACCGGTGAGCCGCACGGTGACCCGGCGGCCGTCCACGCCGTCCCGATGCCGGGCGAGCAGCCCGGCACGCTCCATCCGCTGGACCAGCGGGGAGAGCGTCCCGCTGTCGAGGTGTAGCCGGGCTCCGAGCGCGGACATCGTGACGTGCTCGTCCTCCCAGAGCACGAGCAGGACGAGGAACTGGGTGTACGTCAGCCCCGTCCCGCGAAGGGCGGACTGGTAGGCCGACGCGACGAGACGGGACGCGTCGTAGAGCGCGAAGCACAGCTGCTCGTCGAGCCTCATCTGGCGGTCCACGCCGCCATCGTGGCACGAATTTCGATTGTGCACAATCCAGTTGTCCGCAACCTTAGTTGTCTCGCGTCATCGGGGATGGAGGCACCGGGGGCCACGCATCGGAGGTCCCGCCGGTCGCCCAGACCTGGCTCGCCGACCGACGGCGCCCCTCTGCTGTCGTTCACCACATGATCGGTGGCGTGGCCACCAAGGTCGACCACCCGTTACCGAATCCTTGGTCAAGGCGAAGGACTGGCGCCCCTGACAGACCCTGCGCTCGTCAGCGAGACGCACCTCGACCCCTGTCGCCGGTTCTTCCCCTCCATCGGGCATCGTGACTCGGAGCGAGTTCTCCGTCCCCGGGGGGAAGTGGGGACGCCATCCAGGACGTGCCGGCCAGGCGCCCGAGACCGAAGGCCCACCAGCCAAGCGCCAACGGCGGTGATCTCTGCCCCCCAAGGGCACCGGCAGGCATGAGGCGTCCGTATAGCCTCACCTCGCCAGAGCCGACATCAAGCCGATCATGTCCGCCCGGAGGCCGGGACGCAGGGTCACCCCCAATGCCTCCCGTCCCTCGCGCGCTGCCCCCGCACTGGCCTTGGCGGACTGCCAGGAAGCGACCGCCGCTACGGTCCCAAACCCCCGTCGGCTTCGCCACCGCCCGGTTGCATCAGGCACGCCTGTCGGGCCGGTACCGCGGCCCTCGACCGAACCAGTCCGGGTGCAGCGGCGGGTGGCGAGCACCGGGGTCTTGATGGTGGCCGGTCAGAAGGTCACCGTCGGTCGGCTCCTCAAGTGCGGGACGCTCGCCGTGCACATGTCCGACACAACCCCGACGATCGAGCTGCCCGATGGGAGACCGGCGTCGTGCGCCGCACCACCGATAGGGACGGCGACCGCGGATCGCTGGACTCAGTTTCCTAGACGGAAACGTCAAGCAGGTGGTGACACAGACCCGTCAAGCACCTGCCGCGTCAGAACAGTCCTGTGCAGCCGGGGACCCGCGTCACGCCCAGATGTACTCCTCCGCGATCGCGCCGTCGACCCACTTGGCCACGGTCACCATGCGGCCTCCGCCCTCGAACTCCCCGATGACGCAGGTCCAGTCCCCTGACCCGAACCCGATGGGGTGTGAGGTGATCTGCGGTGGCGTGCCGCCTGCGGACTCCACGTAGGCCTTCATGGCGTCGATGTGCTCGTCGATCCCGTGGGTGGTCGGCTGCCCCTTCCAGTCCACGAGGACCTCATCGGTGTGGTGGTGGGCGAAGACCCCGTGCCAGTCGGCGTTGTTCCAGCCCTGGAAATCCAGGTCGTCCATGCCCTTGAGGTTGTCTGCCACGTGTTCGTCTGCCATGAGGTCCTCTTCCTGTTCAGTGGAGCAGTTCGCCCGCCTGACGACGGGACGGTCACGCCGGGTGTATCGCTTCGACGTCCATGGTGATCGCGATGTCCTTGCCGACGAGTAGGTGACCCGCTTCTTTCTGCAGCTCGTACGTGATCCCGAAGTTGCTGCGGGTGATGGAGGTGCGGGCGGTGAAGGCCACTCGGATGTTGCCGTAGGCGTCCGTGAGGCTGCCGCCGTACGCGACGGTGAGTGGGACGACCTTGGTGGTTCCGTGCAGGGTGAGTTCTCCCATCACCTGCCAGTCGCCGCCGGGTAGCTCCGTCATGCCGCTGCCCCGGTACGTCATGACCGGGAACTGCTCGACGTCCAGGTAGTGCTGCGAGCGGAGGTCCTCGTCGCGGGTGGCGTTCTTGGTGTCGATGGAGGCCATGTCGATCGTGACCTGAAGGGTCGACGCGGACAGGTCGTCGGCGATCTCGATCGTGCCGGCCACGTCCTCGAACCTGCCCCGCACTCGCCCGACGACGAGGTGCTGGGCGCTGAAGGCGACGAACGTGTGCACGTGGTCGATCGCGAATGTGCCTGCCGGTGGGGCGAGTACGTGGTTCACGATCCGGCTGTGATCGACGCCTAGCTTCTCGGCAGCCTGCTCAGCCATGTCGGACTCCTGACTGCCATGCACCTTGGAGGGAGGACGTACGAGGAGGACGT
The DNA here is from genome assembly GCA_021783215.1 of Actinomycetes bacterium. GTDB lineage: Bacteria > Actinomycetota > Actinomycetes > Actinomycetales > Dermatophilaceae > JAJXUB01. Next base: position 6,815 of record JAJXUB010000087.1, read on the forward strand.
CGGCGCGTCGCCTAGACGCTATACCGCGTCCGTTCTGCTGACCAGACCCACGGACGTCCGACGCAGTGCGTGGAACGCGCGCCATGGGAAGAGATCCCGGCCGAGCCTTCGGCTCACGAATCGCTCCCTGCACCACCTCGGAACAGGCGCCGATCTGACCGGTCTGGCGAGGCTCAATGCGGCCCCGGGGGGACACCGGGGGGACACATCGACGGGAGACGGGCGGATGACAAAGAGAGAACCCGCCCCCTCCTGCGTGTTTACGCAGGTGGGACGGGCTTCCTGTCTGGTGGAGCTGAGGGGATTCGAACCCCTGACCTTCTCGTTGCGAACGAGACGCGCTACCAACTGCGCCACAGCCCCGAAGCAGCCGAAACGATAACACTGCAGCCATCCGCGTCCGAAACCGGCCGCGCCCGCGGACCGCCGGGCGGCGGTAGTCTGCCGCCATCCGTGGTCGCGCGGGTCCGACTCGATCGGGAGACTCATTGTCCGAGCCGTCAACGGTGCCACGCCCGATCCGCGCGGCCAGCGAGTGGGCCTGGCGGCTGCTCCTGATCTCCGGCGCCCTGTTCGTCCTCGGTCTCATCATCCGGCGTCTGTCCGAAGTCGTCATCCCGCTGGCGGTCGCCATCCTCCTCGCGGCCCTCCTCCAACCGCTGACGAACCGCCTGGACCGGGTGCTCCCCCGCAGCCTCGCCTCGCTCCTGACCGTCATCGGCCTCCTGACGCTCCTCGGGCTGATGGTCTCCCTGGTCGTCTCCCAGTTCTCGGACGGGTTCGGCGAGCTGACCTCCGACCTGACCCTCGGCCTGACGAAGGTCCGCAACTGGGTGCTCAGCACCTTCCACATCACCGATGCACAGTTCAGCCACTACTACGACTCGGTGAAGTCGAAGGTCGGCGGCGCCAACGTCGCCGCGACCGCCGCTCACGTCGGCCTGACCGCCTCCCACCTCGTGACGGGGCTGCTCATCGCCCTGTTCGCCCTGTTCTTCTTCCTCTACGACGGCGCCAAGATCTGGGCCTGGGTCGTCCAGCTCTTCCCGCGGGACGTCCGCCACCATGTCGCGAGCTCCGGTCATATCGCGTGGTCCCAGCTCGGCGCCTTCACGAGGGCGACGATCGTCGTCGCGGCCGTCGACAGCATCGGGATCACGATCGGCGCGGCGGTCCTGCGGATCCCCTTCCTCGCCGCGGTGGGCCTGCTCGTCTTCGTCGGCGCGTTCATCCCGATCGTCGGAGCGGTCGTCAGCGGCGGGGTCGCCGTCATCCTGGCCCTCGTCGCCCGAGGTCCCGTCCTCGCGCTCGCGATGCTCGGGGTCGTCATCCTCGTCATGCAGCTCGAGGCGCACGTCCTCCAGCCGTGGCTGCTCGGCTCGGCCGTCCGGGTCCATCCCCTCGCCGTCATCGTCGCGATCGCCGTCGGGCTGTCGGTGGCCGGGATCGCCGGGGCGCTCGTCGCCGTGCCGCTCGCGGCCGTGACGAACGCCCTGGGGCACCACCTCATCGCCGGTGACTGGGTGCCACCGGCGGAGGACGGCGTCTTGGACCCGGAACCCGCGCCACCGGCAGCGCCCGAGTGAGGGCGGCCGCCGACGCGCTGCGCTGACGAGGAGGGGCTTCAGGCGCCTGCGACGCGGCGAGACGACGGCCGCGGCAGCTCGTCCACTTCCGGTTGGGCCGCGGTGCTTCGGCCAGCCGGAGGCACCGGCCGCCTGGCCGTCGCCTTGAGCGCATACGTCGGACGCGGCACGGGCCGCGGGTCCCACGTCGTGGGGATGTCGTCCTCGGTGGAGACGATGGGCACGGGCAGCACGCCGCGCTCCGGCGGGGCAGGCGCCGCGAGCGCCTCGACCGCCTCGATGTCGTAGGCGGCGACGACGGGCAGGTCGACGAC
>JAJXUB010000088.1 GCA_021783215.1 Actinomycetes bacterium
GCTGGGGGACGTGGGTGTGGGCCTCCTCTGGCACGTCGCGTACCTGCTCGTCCTCGGCCTGCTCGGTGTCGTCGGCGCCTCCCGCCGCATCGGACGCCTCCTGCTGTCCTGAGACCTTCGCAGGCCGGACCCGCGGTGACAGGCACCGGCGTGTCGGGGTGCGGCATACGTCAACGTCGAACACGTGTTCGGTAGGCTCGTCCACAGGTCGGCCTTCGTCACGACGGTTGTCCCCAGCCCAACGGCAGGTGGGGGACTGGTGTCGGTGGCCGCGCCTAGCGTCTGACCCGTAACGAGCGACAAGCCCGACTGCACGCGACGGGTCGCCGGTGGACGCGACCGCGACGAGTACGAAAGAGCAGGTGTGACATGGCCGCACAGCCGGTCGGAACCGACAAGCAGAAGTCCCTGGACATGGTGCTCGGGCAGATCGAGAAGCACCACGGCAAGGGCGCCGTCATGCGGCTGGGCGACGATGTCCGCGCTCCCATCGAGGTCATCCCCACCGGCTCGATCGCCCTCGACGTGGCGCTCGGCATCGGCGGCCTCCCGCGGGGACGGGTCGTCGAGATCTACGGCCCGGAGAGTAGTGGCAAGACGACCGTCGCCCTCCACGCCGTCGCCAACGCGCAGCGGGCCGGTGGCATCGCCGCCTTCATCGACGCCGAGCACGCCCTCGACCCCGACTACGCCCAGAAGCTCGGCGTCGACACGGACAACCTCCTCGTCAGCCAGCCCGACACCGGGGAGCAGGCGCTGGAGATCGCCGACATGCTCATCCGTTCCGGCAGCCTCGACATCATCGTCATCGACTCCGTCGCCGCCCTCGTGCCTCGGGCGGAGATCGAGGGGGAGATGGGCGACAGCCACGTCGGCCTCCAGGCACGGCTCATGAGCCAGGCACTCCGCAAGATCACCGGCGCCCTCAACACGACGGGCACGACGGCGATCTTCATCAACCAGCTCCGCGAGAAGATCGGCGTCATGTTCGGCTCGCCCGAGACGACCAGCGGCGGCAAGGCCCTGAAGTTCTATGCCTCCATCCGGCTCGACGTCCGCCGGATCGAGACCCTCAAGGACGGCAACGACGCGGTCGGCAACCGGACCCGCGTCAAGGTTGTCAAGAACAAGGTCGCCCCGCCGTTCAAGCAGGCCGAGTTCGACATCCTCTACGGCCACGGCATCTCCCGCGAAGGCGGCCTCATCGACATGGGCGTCGAGCAGGGCTTCGTCCGCAAGGCCGGCGCCTGGTACACCTACGAGGGCGACCAGCTCGGACAGGGCAAGGAGAACGCCCGCCAGTTCCTCCGCGACAACCCCGACCTCGCCGACGACATCGAGCGGCGGATCAAGGAGAAGCTCGGCATCATCCGGCTCCCGGAGACGCTCGACGAGCCGACCAACGTCGTCCCCGTCGACTTCTGACCCGGCGTCCGGTCCCGTTCGCCGTGGCCACCGAGCGCGACGCGACGGCAGCCCTCGACCAGCTGAGGGCCGCCGTCGCGCGCGTCGAGAGCCGGGAGGTGCCCGAGCGTCCCGCGCCGGGACCCACGCGCCGTCGTCGCTCCCGCACCCCCGAGGCCCCACCCTCGCAGCCGGGTGAGCGGGAGAGCGACCCGTACGACGTCGCCCGCGCCATCGTCCTGCGTCAGCTGACCATGGCCCCGAAGACGCGGGCCCAGCTTCGCGACGTCCTGGCCAGGCGCGACTGCCCCGACGATGTCGCCGAGGCCGTGCTCAACCGGATGGAGGAGGTCGGTCTCGTCGACGACGCGGCATACGCGCGGCTGCTCATCGAGAGCAGGCAGCACGGCCGTGGCCTCGCGAGACGCGCGTTGTCCCACGAGCTGCACACGAAGGGGGTCGACAAGGCCACCGCGGCCGAGGCCCTCGACGAGGTCGACCCCTCGGCCGAACGCCGTCGCGCTCGCGAGCTCGTCGACGACCGCCTGCCTCGCCTGCACGGCCTCGAGACGAGTGTCCAGGTGCGGCGCCTCGCGTCGATGCTCGAGCGCAAGGGGTACCCGGGGGACATGGCCTACGCGGTCATCCGGGACGCTCTCGCCGACAGTCCCGAGCACCAGCGGGACTGACCTACCCTTGACGGTGCCATGAACGCACCGAAGACCTACGAGGTCCGCACCCACGGGTGCCAGATGAACGTCCACGACAGCGAGCGTCTCGCGGGCCTCCTCGAGACCGCCGGCTACGTCGACCTCGCGAGCCTGCCACCGCACGACCGTCCCGAGGTCGCCGACGTCGTCGTCCTCAACACGTGCGCCGTCCGGGAGAACGCCGACAACAAGCTCTACGGGAACCTCGGTCAGCTTCGTCCGGCGAAGTCCGCCAACCCGGACCTCCAGATCGCCGTCGGCGGCTGCCTCGCCCAGAAGGACCGCGACGCGATCGTCCGGCGTGCGCCGTGGGTCGACGTCGTCTTCGGGACGAACAACATCGGCGCCCTGCCGGCGCTCCTCGACCGCGCACGGCACAACAAGCGGGCAGAGGTCGAGATCGCCGAGTCCCTCGAGGTCTTTCCGAGCACCCTGCCGACCCGACGCGACTCGGCCTACTCCGCCTGGGTATCCATCAGCGTCGGCTGCAACAACACGTGCACGTTCTGCATCGTGCCGAGCCTGCGGGGCAAGGAGGCCGACCGCCGACCCGGCGACGTCCTCGCCGAGGTCCGGGCGCTCGTCGACCACGGCGTCGTCGAGGTGACCCTGCTCGGGCAGAACGTCAACACGTACGGCGTCGAGTTCGGGGACCCGCTCGCCTTCGGCAAGCTCCTGCGGGCCTGCGGTGCCATCGACGGCCTCGAACGCGTCCGCTTCACCAGCCCACATCCGGCGGCCTTCACCGACGACGTCATCGACGCCATGGCCGACACGCCGAATGTCATGCCGAGCCTGCACATGCCGCTCCAGTCCGGTAGCGACGCCGTCCTCCGGGCGATGCGCCGCTCCTACCGGAGCGACCGCTTCCTCGCGATCATCGACCGTGTCCGCGCCCGGATCCCCGACGCGGCCATCACGACGGACATCATCGTCGGCTTCCCCGGCGAGACCGAGACGGACTTCGAGGCCACCCTCGAGGTCGTCCGGAGGGCCCGGTTCTCCAGCGCCTTCACGTTCCAGTACTCGGTCCGCCCCGGCACCCCAGCCGCCACCATGGACGCGCAGGTACCGAAGGCCGTCGTCCAGGAACGGTTCGAGCGCCTCGTCGCCCTCCAGGACGAGCTCGCCTGGCAGGAGAACAGGCGGCTCGAAGGACATGAGGTCGAGGTCCTCGTCGCGACGGGTGAGGGGCGCAAGGACATCGAGACGGAGCGGATCTCCGGACGGGCGCGGGACAACCGGCTCGTCCACCTCGCCGTGCCGCCCGGCGCCGGGCAGCCGCGGCCCGGCGACGTCGTCACCGTCGCCGTCACGCACGGTGCCCCGCACCACCTCGTCGCCGACTCCGGCCTGCACGGTGGCCCGTATGCCGTCCGCCGGACGCCCGGCGGCGACGCGTGGGCCGCCCTGACATCCGCCGCGGCGGCAGGAACCACGGCCCGACCGGCCGTCTCGCTCGGGATGCCACGGGTCGGACCCCCGGTGACGACGGCGGCCACGGCGCCGGCCTGCGCCGGGTGACCGCTGTCGCGCGACGCCGCCGTCGCGCGCGGAGGCAGCCGCCACGGTCCGGGAGGCCGGACCGGCGCGTGAGAGACTGCCGCGCATGACCGTCCGCCCCATCGTCATCACCGGCGACCCGGTCCTGCACCGTCGGGCGGTGCCCGTCGAGGAGATCACCGAGCAGGTCCGGACCCTCGTCGCCGACATGGTCGAGACGAACCGCGCCGCGCACGGCGCCGGCCTGGCAGCCCCCCAGGTCGGGGTCGGCCTCCGGGTCTTCGTCTGGGCCATGGGGAACGACGACGGCGTCCCGCCGGAGGGACACATCATCAACCCGTTCGTCCGCGCGAGCAAGGCACCCGAGGGGCACCCGGACCCGGACGAGGAGTCGGAAGGCTGCCTGTCCGTCCCCGGAGAGCACTTCCCGCTACGCCGTGGGGAACGGGCCGCCGTGAGCGGCATCGACGTCGACGGCAACCCGGTCGAGTTCGTCGCGACCGGGTGGTTCGCGCGGTGCATGCAGCACGAGTACGACCATCTCAACGGGTTCCTCTACCTCGACCGGCTCGAGGAGTCGTGGGGACGCAAGGCGCGCAAGGTTGTCAAGCGCCATGGGTGGGGTCTCCCCGGCGGCTCGTGGATGCCCGGCGTCGACCCCGACCCCTTCGGCCACGACGACGAGGACGAGCGGGACCTGTGACGGCGGACGGACGGCTGCCGGTGCTCGCGGTCGTCGGCCCGACCGCGAGCGGGAAGTCCGACCTCGCGGTCGCGCTCGCGCTGGAGGTCGGCGGCGAGGTCGTCGGCGCCGACGCCTCGCAGCTGTACCGGGGGATGGACATCGGCACGGCGAAGCTGCCCGTTGAGCAACGCCGAGGTGTGCGGCACCACGAGATCGACGTCCTGGCCCTCACCGAGGAGGCGAGCGTCGCGGCATACCAGCGTCATTCACGGGCAGACCTCGGCGAGATCCGGGCCAGGGGCCGCGTCCCTGTCGTCGCCGGCGGATCCGGCCTCTACGTCCGTGCCGCGCTCGACGTCCTCGACATCCCGCCAACCGACCCCGCCGTGCGCCGGCGACTTCAGGCGCAAGCCACCGAGGCCGGTGCGCAGGCCATGCATGCCCGCCTCGCCGACGTGGATCCCCGCGCGGCGCAAGCGATCCCGCCCGGCAACGTCCGCCGGGTCATCCGCGCGCTCGAGATCGTCGAGCTGACCGGTCAACCCGTCACGGCACGGATGCCACGTCGCGCCTACGTCGAGCCCACCGTCGCCGTCGGCCTCCTGCCGAGCCGGGCGGTGACGGACGCCCGGGTCGACGCGCGCGTCGAGCGGATGTGGGCCGAGGGGCTCGTCGAGGAGGTCCGCGGCCTACAGACCCACGGTCTGCGAGAGGGCCGGACCGCCTCGCGCGCGCTCGGGTACGCCCAGGTGCTGCGTCAGCTCGACGGGGAGCTGACGCAGGCGCAGGCCATCGCCGAGACGCAGCGCGCGACCCGTCGGTATGCCAGGCGGCAGGAGTCCTGGTTCCGGCCCGATCCCCGTATCCGGTGGGTCGACCCCGACCGAGAGGACGCGCTGGCCGCGGCGCTGTCGATCCTCAGGGACGTCCTACGGGAGAATGCCGCGCATGGGTGAGGTTGTGAGGTTCACCAAGGGGCACGGCACGGAGAACGACTTCGTCGTCGTCCCCGCCCTCGACGGCGAGCGGGACCTGAGCGCCGACGAGGTCGCGTGGCTGTGCGACCGGCGTGCCGGGCTCGGCGGCGACGGGGTCATCCGGGTGGTCCCCACGGAGCTGGCAGCGGACGATGCGGTCCGCCGGCTCGCCCCACAGGCGCGGTGGTTCATGGACTACCGCAACGCCGACGGATCGCTCGCCGAGATGTGCGGCAACGGGACCCGCGTCCTCGCGGCGTACCTGCGACGGGAGGGCCTGCAGACCGGGGACGAGTACGACATCGCGACGCGTGCCGGCCTGCGGCACATCCGCGTCGAAGGCGACCCGTTCGACGCCGGCCTCGTCGCGACCAACCTCGGACCATGGCGGCTGACCGACCCCGAGGCGGCGGACCTCAAGGGTTTCGACGCCCTCGTCCACGTGTCCGGCCATGACCCGTTCTCCGCCGTCAGCCTCGAGGTCGGCAACCCGCATACCGTCGCCGCCCTCCCCGAGGACGTCGACCTGGGCGCCCTCAACCTGCTCCGAGCGCCCGTCGTCAAGCCCACCCCGGCGGCGGGCTCCAACGTCGAGCTCGTCCGTCCACTCGGGGTCCGCCACGTCGCCATGCGCGTCCACGAGCGCGGGGTCGGCGAGACCCGGTCCTGCGGGACGGGCGCCGCCGCCGCCGCCCTCGCCGTGAGCTTCTGGTCCGGCGACGCCGAGCCGGCCGGCGACTGGACGGTCGATGTTCCCGGGGGGCGCCTGCGCGTCCGGGGCCTGCCCGGCCATGAGGTGGAGCTCGCCGGCCCCGTCGCGCTCGTCGCGGACGGGACCGTCACCCTGCCCTGACCCCGGTCACCCCCGCGCGACCCGCAGGACGCGGAAGCCACCCGACGTCGCGACCCGCTCGCACGGCATACCCAGCTCGGACGAGACCCACCGTCGAAGGGTGTCCGCGCCGAGGTTCTTCGACACGACGAGGTAGGCGGCGCCCGCGGGTGCGAGCCGAGGCAGCCACGTCGCGAGCAGGTCGTGCAGCGCCTCCTTACCGATTCGGATCGGCGGGTTGGACCAGATGACGTCGAACCGTGTCCCGGGCGGGACCTGGTCCGGCCGAGCGACGCGGATCCCCTCGCGGTGCAGGGACAGCGCGTTCATCCGGGCTAGGTCGAGGGCTCGCTCGTTGACGTCGACGGCCCACACCTCGGCGTCCGGGCGGAGCAGCCCGAGGGTCAGGGCGACCGCTCCCCAGCCGCAGCCGAGGTCGAGGAAGGTGCCCTCCTCGGGTGGCTCCGGCGCCTCGTCGAGGAGCACGCGGGTCCCCTTGTCGAGCCCTCCGGGGCTGAACACCCCCGGGGACACGGTGACGGTGACGCGGCGACCGGCGAGCATGAGGGTGAGGGGACGACGCTCGTCCGCGCTCGCCGGCTCCGGCGTGAAGTAGTGGTCGCTCACAGGGTCGAACGCTAGCTGGACCGCGAGCGACTGCGCCTTGCGTGACCCGGTCGGCAAGATGACCGGTTCAAGAGCCCCAAGCGGGCCCCGGGCTGAGACCCGACGGCGAACAGCGGTTCGCTCCCCGACCCCTGAAGGTGCGATCCTTGTCGGCACGATGACTGCCGACCACCACGACCTGTTCGCCCGCTCGGCCGAAGCCCTGGCGGACGCCGACATCCGTCTCGACGGCGACCTCGACCTCACGCGCGACGGCGACCAGCTCGACCGTGAGGAGCGCGAGGCGCTCCGGCGCGTCTCCGGGCTCTCGACGGAGCTCCAGGACGTCACCGAGGTCGAGTACCGGCAGCTGCGGCTCGAGCGGGTCATCCTCGCGGGGGTGTGGTCCGAGGGCACGAGCGCCGATGCGGAGAACTCCCTCCGCGAGCTCGCGGCCCTCGCCGAGACGGCGGGCTCGACGGTCCTCGCCGGCATCGTCCAGCGCCGCGCGCGCCCCGACCCCGGGACGTGGCTCGGCTCCGGGAAGGCGGAGGAGCTGCGCGATCTCGTCATCGCCGAGGGTGCCGACACGGTCATCTGCGACAGCGAGCTCGCTCCGAGCCAGCGGCGTGCGCTCGAGGACATCGTCAAGGTCAAGGTCATCGACCGCACGGCCCTCATCCTCGACATCTTCGCCCAGCACGCGAAGAGCCGTGAGGGTCGTGCCCAGGTCGAGCTCGCGCAGCTGCAGTACCTCCTGCCGCGGCTCCGCGGCTGGGGCGAGTCGATGTCCCGCCAGGCCGGTGGCCGGGTCGCCGGCGGCGAGGGCATCGGCTCCCGTGGCCCCGGCGAGACGAAGATCGAGCTCGACCGCCGGCGGATCAACACGAAGATCGCCAGGCTGCGCCACGACATCAAGGCCATGAAGACCCACCGCGACACGAAGCGGTCGAGCCGCAGCCGTAACCACGTGCCGAGTGTCGCCATCGCCGGGTACACCAACGCCGGGAAGTCGAGCCTGCTCAACCGGCTGACCGGCGCCGGCGTCCTCGTGCAGAACCAGCTCTTCGCGACCCTCGACCCGACGGTCCGCCGCGCCGAGACGACCGACGGGCGGGAGTTCACCCTGACCGACACGGTCGGGTTCGTCCGCCAGCTGCCCCACGAGCTCGTCGAGGCCTTCCGCAGCACTCTCGAGGAGGTCGCGGACGCCGACCTGCTCCTCCACGTCGTCGACGGCGCCCACCCCGACCCCGAGGGCCAGCTGAGCGCGGTACGGGCGATCCTCGCCGACATCGAGGCGACCGACGTCAAGGAGGTCGTCGTCGTCAACAAGGTCGACGTCGCCGACTCGGAGGTGGTCGACCGCCTCCTGCGCCACGAGCGTCATGCCGTCGCCGTCTCGACACGCACCGGGCTCGGCCTCGGCGACCTTCGCCGGCTCATCGCCGCCGAGCTGCCGAGGCCCGACGTCGACGTCGACGTCCTTCTCCCGTACGACCGGGGGGACCTCGTCAACCGGGTCCACACCGAGGGGGACGTCCTGCGGAGCGACCATGTTGCCGAGGGCACCCGACTCACCGCCCGGGTCCACCCGGAGCTCGCCGCCGAGCTGACCGCTTACGGCGCCTGAGCGCACCCATGCCTCGCCGGGGTGATAACGCGCGGCAGAGCGCGCGTTATCACCCCGGCGAGGGGAGTCGAGGGCCCTGGGCGGCGCCTTACCCCCTGCCAAGAGACCGTCCAGGAACCTCACAGGCTCCGCTGGGAGGCTCACGCCCGTGACGCAGGACCAGCCCGCCCCGGCGGCGTCGGACGCGGAACGCAGCCGCGTCGCCGCGTCCCCCGGTGACGCC
>JAJXUB010000089.1 GCA_021783215.1 Actinomycetes bacterium
TCCGATCTAGAGGCCGACAGCCAGGTATGCCGAGAAGGTGCCCGACCGCGTAGACGTGCACCATGCGCGCCGTCACCCACGTCCCGACCGGCTGGCTGGGGTCGGGCATGCCGTCGTCGTCGAGCCACGCGGCCCCACCCTCGTTAGGCGCGTTGGCGCCGAACGCCAGGAGCCGCTCGGTCTCGTGCTGGAGCCACTGACGGTGCACGAGCAAGGAGGGCCACGCAGCGCCGACGCTCATGACGCGCCCCTGGACGTGGGTCGGCAGGTTCCGGCGGCACGCCGCGCCGGTCGAGCCGCCCCGTCATCCCGCGGGGCGCCAGCTTCGGCGGCCGCACGGCGGTCACGCGTGGGCACGGAGGTAGTCGCCGAAATGCGGCACCGTGAAAGCGATGCGGCCCCGCTCGGCCGAGTAGATGAGTCCCTTCTTGAGCAGCGAGTCCCGCGCCGGCGACAGCGACTGGGGCCGGCGGCCGAGGACCCGGGCGACGTCGGCGGTCGCGACGCCCTCCGGGGAGCCGTCCGGCGCCGAGGCGGGCACCGCGTCGACCATCGCCCGGAGGTACTCCCGCTCGGCCGGGGTCGCTCGCTCGAACCGCGACCCGAAGAACCCGACGGCGAGCTCGGCCTCGGCCTCGGGCCGCCCCACGGCGACGTCCGAGTCGGTGATCGGGCTCGACGCGGCGGCGTCCCACACCGCCTTCCCGTAGGCCTGGATGAAGTACGGGTAGCCGCCGGTCACGGCATACATCGCCTCGAGTGCCGCCGGGGTCCAGGCCGCGCCTTCCTCCTCGGCCGGCACGCTCAGCGCGCAGGAGGCCGCGGTGGGCGTGAGGCGGCCGATCCGCGAGTAGCGGAAGAGCCGTTCGGAGTATGACTTCGACGCGGAGAGGACGGCGGGCAGGTGCGGCAGCCCGGCGCCGACGACGATGACAGGCAGCCCGGACTGGCTGATCTCGTGCGTGGCTGCGCAGAGGGCCGAGACGTCGGCGGGACCGAGGTCCTGCATCTCGTCGATGAAGACGGCGATCCCACGGCCGAGGTCGGAGACGAGGCCCCCGGCATCGGTGAGGAGCTCGACGAGGTCGATCTCGATGTCGCCGGAGTCGGCACGCCCGGCGATGGCGGGCGCGTCGATGCCGGGGTTCCACCGGTCGCGGATGCGGGCGCCGGGTTGGGTGGCCCTCTGGGCGAAGGACTTCAGGACGCCGAGAACCTGGAGGACGGCGTCGTCGTGAGGGTGGCCGAGCTCGCGGACGGCCTGGTGCAGGGCAGCGGCCATCGGACGACGCAGGTCCTGGTCGGGCCTGGCCTCGAGCTTGCCGGTCCCCCAGCCGGCCCGGACGGCGGCCGACCTCAGGGTGTTCAGGAGAACGGTCTTGCCGACACCGCGCAGCCCCGTGAGGATGACCGACCGCTCGGGTCGGCCGCGGGCGACACGCTCGAGGACGACCGCGAAAGCCTGCAGCTCGTCGTCGCGTCCGGCCAGCTCCGGCGGCCGCTGGCCGGCGCCGGGGGCGTACGGGTTCCGGATGGGGTCCACGATCGGATCGTATGCGGCTCTCTAGGGTTCACGGCATACATCCGCAGACGGCGCTCTGCCGTGTCGCCCCGCTACTTGAGGAACCTGCTCGTCCGGCGGTCGGCGAGCGGCCTCCCACCGGTCTGACAGGTCGCGCAGTACTGGAGGGAGCTGTCGGCGAAGGAGACCTCACGGACGACGTCCCCGCACTCGGGGCACGTCTGCCCGGTGCGCCCGTGCACCCGCATCCCCGCTCGTTTGGCGTCCTTCAGCTCGGCGGCCGGTTTGCCGGACGCGGCGTCGATCGCCCCGTGGAGGGTCGCCCGCAGCGCGCTCCACAGCCGGTCGACCTGGCCCTCGTCGAGGGAGCCCGCGAGGGCGAACGGTGACAGCTTGGCGACGTGGAGGATCTCGTCGCTGTAGGCGTTCCCGATACCCGCGAGGACCCCCTGGTCACGCAGGAGCCCCTTGACCTGCGTGCGGCGCCCGGCCAACAGCGCCCCGAAGTCGGCCCGCGTGAAGTCCGCTGCGAGCGGGTCCGGCCCGAGGCTCGCGATGCCGGGAACGGCAAGGGGCCGGTCGACGACGTAGGCCGCCAGCCGCTTCTTCGTCCCCGCCTCGGTGAGGTCGAAGCCGGCACCGTCCGAGAAGCGGACGCGCATGGCGATCGCCGACGTGCCGGGCCGGATGGCCGTCTGAGGCAGCGGATCCGACCAGCGCAGCCAACCCGCCCGGGCCAGGTGGAAGACCAGGTGGGTCCCGTCGCAGTCGATGTCGATGAACTTCCCATGCCGGGTGACGCCATCGACGGGACGGCCGACGAGCGCCTGCGGCGGCGGCGCGAAGGTCTTGAGAACCGAGATGGAGCCGAGGTCAACCCCGGCGACGGCCAGGCCGGCGAGGCGTGACGCGAGGAAGTCGACGAGGGCCTGCACCTCGGGCAGCTCCGGCATGTCCCGACCCTAACCTCCGCGGGCGGGGCGGGAGCGGCCGTTGGCCGCAGGGCCCGACCTGCTGGCTAGGGTTTGCCCTATGCCGGCAGCGCCTTTTGTCATCGAGACGTTCGGTGTCCGCTGGCGGGTCGTCCCCTCGGCGCTCGAGGACAAGGAGACGGCGTGGCTGCGCAACCTCTGGGTCCGGGCGGTCGTCGGCGAGGGGGACGGCCCGGACCACGGGACCGTCGAGGACTTCGTCATCCGGTCCGTTGAGGAGGAGCCGGTCGGCGCAGGCGTCCTTCGGCCTCCGGAGCTCTCCGACCTGCCGTACGCCATGTCCCGTGCCATGACCGCGGCGTCGATCACGCGCCAGCGCGGCGAGCTGCTCATGCTGCACGCCGCGGGGCTGTCGACACTCGACGGGTCGCAGGCGCTCGCCCTCGTCGCGTCCTCCGGGATGGGCAAGTCCACGGCCAGCCGGGTCCTGGGCCGCCACTTCGGCTATCTCAGCGACGAGACGGTCGCGATCGACGCCGACCTGCGGGTCCTGCCCTACCCGAAGCCCCTCTCCCTCATCGTGGCGGCCGATGCGGCCCACCGCAAGGAGGAGCACTCACCCGACGACCTCGCCCTCGGCCCGACGCCCCGCCGTGCACCACTGGCCGCGCTCGTCATCCTCGAGCGTGACGAGCACGTGCGCCGGCCGACGCTTACGGCGCTCGACCTCGTCACGGGGATGGTCGATGTCGTGGCTCAGAGCTCCTCCCTCAACCAGCTCGACCATCCGCTGGACCGGCTGGCCCGCACCGTCACCGTCGGTGGGGGTCCCTACCGCCTCACGTACGCCGAGATCGACGACTGCCGCCCGCTTCTCACCGACCTCCTCGCGGCCGCTCCCGAGGCGCCCACCCTGACGTGGCGCCACCATCCGCCGCCGCCCGAACGAGCGCACCCGGCCGACACGGCGCTGGGGACACCTGCTGCTCCCGCAGAGCTCCGCGGCGACGCGCTCGTCTGCCGCGCGCCGTGGACCGACGCCGTCGAGGCCGGCGACGAGGTGCTCGTCCTCATCGGCGACCGACCGTTCCGGGTCAGCGGCATCGGGACGACGCTCTGGCTGCGGGCGGAGGGCCCGATCTCCCTCGACGCGCTGACGGCGGCAGCCGTCGAGGTCCACGGAGACCATCCCGAGGCGCCGCGGTACGTCGGCGACGCCGTGCTCTCCCTCCTCGCGGCGGGCGTCCTCGCCGAGTGCGGCCGGCCCCGGGCGGTCTCGTCGCTGCCGGGGTGATAACGCGCGCTCCACCGCGCGTTATCACCCCGGCGGAAGCGATGGCGCCACACCCCGCCCTGGGGGTCAGCCGGTGCCCCTGGCGGCGTCCCGCTCACCGAGGCTGTGGAGGATCTCCAACGCCCGGGTCACCGCACGGTTGGCTGGAACCCGTTCATGGACGAGCGCCGAGATCCGGCGCACCGGCGCAGGGCCGGCGACCGGCACGACGACGACGTCCGGCCCGGCATACCGGGTCCCCATGCGAGGAAGCACGGAGATGCCCAGACCGGCGGCAACGAAGGCGATCGCCGTGTGGTGGTCCTGGGCCTGCACCGGGAACCGAGGCGTGAACCCCGCGGCGGCGCAAGCCCCGACGACGATCCGGTGACCGGCGCTGCGGAGGAGGTCGTTGCTGATCCAGCGGTCGGTGCGCAGATCGGCCAGGGTGACGCTGGGCCGTTCCGCGAGCCGATGGCCGGGCGGGAGCACCGCGACGAAGGGGTCGTCCATGAGGTCGACCCGACGCGTCCCGAGCGGGGCCGGCGCGGCCGGGAGGTCGACGACGAGGTCGAGATCGGGCTCGGGACCGTGCACCCCCATCTCGGTCAGCACGAGCCCCAAGGTGAGGTCCGGCATCTCCGTCATGAGAGTTCTCGCGAGGATGGGCATCCACGTTGACCCGGCCGACGAGAAGTACCCGACGGACAGTCGTCCCGTCCGTCCTTCGCGGAGGTCGGCGACCGCCTCCTCCAGTCTCGTCATCCCGTCGAGGACCTCCGTGCTGCGCTCGGCGAGCAGCCGCGCGGCCGTCGTCGGGACGATCCGCCGGCCGGAGCGCTCGAAGAGGACGAGGCCGGTCTCCTTGGCGAGGACGCTGAGGTGCTGGCTCACGGCCGAGGCCGTAAGCCCGAGGTTGTCGGCCGCCGCCTGGAGCGAGCCGCTGGCAAGGACGGACCGGAAGACGCTGAGCCGGTGCGGGTCGAGCATCCGAATAGTTTAGCATTGCTTATGTTTTGGTTAGTATTCTTGACTTGTCTTGAACTGTTAGTACGCGCACAATTTCAGACATGGCACGACAGACCACCAGAGTTTCATGGACCGCACGTCATCTGACGGGCGCGCGGCGCCCCCACCGGCGTGAATGGAACGTCAACTACGATTTCGAGATCGCGCCCGCCATCCGCGAGCGCATGGTCCTCACCGCGGCGGGCCGGGCTTACTGACGCTGCCCCCGCTTCCCCTGACGCACCGACGAGCCGCCGACCCCCCACGGGAGGCGGCTCCTTCTTGTCCTCGTCTGCGACCCGGTCTGGTCCGGCCGGGTGGGGTCGCCCGGACGGCCCGCAGCGACGGGACCGAGAGGGCGGAAGCGGGCGCCCCGGCCCCCCCGGTTGCCAGCGATCGGGTTATGCCCCGCCCGTCGCCTATCGTCGAGCCATGACGGCACATCGCTGGACCTACGACGAGATCCCCGACCTGACGGGCCAGACGGCGATCGTGACCGGGGCGAGCTCCGGAATCGGTACCGTCGAGGCGCGCGAGCTGGCCAAGCACGGCGCGCACGTGGTCCTCGCGGTCCGCAACGTCGACGCCGGTCGGCAGGTCGCCGAACGGGTTGCCGCAGCCGCCGGCCGGGGGGACACCCCGGCGGTACGCCACCTCGACCTGGCCTCGCTCGCGTCGGTGGGCGCGTTCGCCGCCGAGACCGACCACCCCGTCGACCTCCTCGTCAACAATGCCGGCGTCATGTACCCGCCGCGGTGGACGGCGACGCAGGACGGGCACGAGCTCCAGTTCGGGACGAACCACCTCGGCCACTTCGCGTTGACCGGGCTCCTCCTCCCGCGCCTGCTCGACGCCCCGGCGCCGCGCGTCACGACGGTCGCCTCCATCGCCCACCGCCACGGCGACGCCGACGTGGTCGAAGGAAACCCGCGCGCGGGATACAGCCCGCAACGCGCCTACGGACGCAGCAAGCTCGCCAACCTCATGTTCGCCCTTGAGCTGGAGCGCCGCGCGACCGAGGCCGGCGCGCGCCTGACCTCCAACGCGGCGCACCCCGGCATCTCCACCACGGGGCTCATGACCGACAGAGAGGGGATGGGCGCTTCCGGCGTCGTCCGCGCCGTCGCGCCCTATGTCATGCGGCTGCTGTTCCCCGGCCCCGAGCAGGGCGCCGAGGCGATCCTGTATGCCGCGACCGTCGCGGGTCCCGGCACGTACACCGGTCCGCAGCACCTCGGCGAGAGCCGAGGACCCGTCGGCCCGGCGAAGATGTCGCAGATGGCGACGAACACCGACCTGGCCCGCCTCCTGTGGGAGCGCAGCGAGGAGCTCACCGGCGTGACCTACCGCTGGTCCTGAGCCTCGCCGGGGTGGTGCCGGTCGGCGGGCGGCGTCAGTGGGCCGCGCGCGTATGCGACTCCCTCAGCGGTCGCGTGACGGCCGACTTCTCGGCGTCGGCGGCGCCGGGGATGGCGTCGCCCTCATCGGCGGCGACCGCCTCCTCGATCCGTGCGCCGACGGTGGCGTCGACGTGCTTCCAGTACCACAGGGCCCTCGCCTGGACGTCGTCGCGGACCCCCTTCAACGCGCCGGACACCGTGGCGACGAACCGGTCCCGCTCGGCGTCGTCCATGACGTCCCGGACGAGCACGCCCGGCTGGGTCCAGTCATCGTCCTCCTCATGGAGGGCGTAGGCCTGGCGCACCATCTCCCCGTCCGCCTCCCACCCAGCGGGCACCGGACCCTCGAGGTCGGCATACGAGCGACCCGTCGAGTTGGGGACGTACGTCGGCTGGTCGGCGATGTCGGCGTTCATCGGACCGTCGAAGACGAGGTGGTTCCCGACCCCACCGACGGGCTGGTTGACGGGCAGCTGGTGGGCGTTGACGCCGACACGGACCCGGTGGGCGTCGGCATACGAGAACACCCGGGCCAGCAGCATCTTGTCCGGGCTGAACCCGATGCCGGGCACGACGTTGCTCGGCGCGAACGTCGCCTGGTCGATCTGGGCGAAGTGGTTCGTCGGGTTCTCGTCGAGGCTGAGCTCACCGACGTCGATGAGGGGATAGTCCTTGTGTGGCCACACCTTCGTCAGGTCGAAGGGGTTGAACCGATACGTCCTGGCATCCTCGTACGGCATGACCTGCACGCGGAGGGCCCACGTGGGGTACTCCTTGCGGCCGATCGCCTCGAACAGGTCGCGCCGGTGGAAGTCCGCATCGGCGCCGGCGAGGCGCTGCGCCTCCTCGTTCGTCAGGTTGACCACGCCCTGGTTGCTGTGGAAGTGGTACTTGACCCAGAACCGCTGGCCCTTGGCGTTGACCCACATGTACGTATGCGAGCCGTAGCCGTTCATCATCCGCCATGACCGAGGCAGCCCACGGTCGCCCATGAGGTAGGTGACCTGGTGGGCGGACTCGGGGCTGTTCGTCCAGAAGTCCCACTGCATCGTGCCGTCGCGCAGCCCCGAGGCCGCGAGCCGCTTCTGGCTGCGGATGAAGTGCGGGAACTTCAGCGGGTCGCGGAGGAAGAAGACCGGGGTGTTGTTGCCGACGAGGTCGTAGTTGCCCTCGCGCGTGTAGAACCGGAGGGCGAACCCGCGCACGTCTCGCCACGTGTCCGGTGAGCCGAGCTCGCCGGCGACGGTCGAGAACCGCAGGAGGGTGCGGCTGCGCGTGCCCTTCCGGAAGACCACGGCCTTTGTGTATGCCGAGACGTCCGCCGTGGCACGGAAGTGCCCGAACGCGCCGGAGCCCTTGGCGTGCGGCTTGCGCTCGGGGATGTTCTCGCGGTTGAAGTGGGCGAGCGCGTCGACGAGGTGGTGGTCGTGCAGGAGCAGCGGACCGTTCGAGCCGATGCTCAGGGAGTTGCGGTCGCTCTCGGCCGGGGCACCGTTGACCATGGCCGACCCGGAGGCGTCACCGAACACGGCGCCAGGAGCATACGGGTCGGGCGTCGACTTCTTCGCGACGGCGGGCGCCTTCGCGACCGACTTCCGGGCGGCGGACGTGGTGGGGCGGGGCTTGTTCGCGGCCATGTCTGGGCTCCTCGCCGAGGGGGTGACAACATCCTCGGGTCCACCATAGGCGGGCGCCGACGTCACGGGCACCCTCGACGGGGTACCGCCGCGGTGTGACGGCGGGCTGCCCGGCCGGTGCTACTGCCCCGTTGGTGTCGCCGCCGGCAACGGGATGACCTCGATCTCGACGCCGAGGTCGGCGATGGCTCGGCCCTGCCACGACCGCCCCCGCAGGTGCGCCACGGCAGCCGGGTCGCTGACACAGAGGATGAGCCGACGCGGCATGGGCGTCAACGCCCTGGCGATCCAGTGAAGCTTGACCGCGTCGTTGACGAGCTTGTACTTGTGCGCGATCTTGGGGGCGCCCTGATGGGCCCAGCACTCGACGAGCACCGCGTTGTCCTCCGACGCGCCGTCCACCTCGACGTGGGCGCCACTCGGGTGGCTCAGCCGCTTCGGGCGAAGCGGCAGACCGAGCCGTCCGGAAAGAACGAGAAGCATCCGCGCCTCGGCGTCCTCCTGCGCGCGGGCGGCAGCCGCTGACAGCTCCGGGTCGGCGCTCGGGTCCGCGTCGGGCACGGCGACGTCGAGCATCCCCGCAGCGGCGGACTCGCCGACGAGCCGGTTGACGATCTTC
>JAJXUB010000090.1 GCA_021783215.1 Actinomycetes bacterium
GGTCGACCGAGTGGCCGCCGTCCATCGTCACGGTCACCGTGAACCGCTCCCCGAAGAGGTGACGCAACCCCGCGACGACGTAGGCCCCCCAACCCACCTTGGCCTTGAGGCCGTCGTTCGCGCCGTTCATGATCGCCGCGTCGAAGCCCATCCCGGCCATGACGAGGAACACGTATGCCGTCCGGGCCCCCTCGTCGGTCGGCTGGAGCCTGACCCGGCCGATGTCGACGTGTCGGTTGACGCCTGTCAGGGCGGTCCGGACGGCGGCCTCGAGGCTGCCGATGGGCATGTCGAGGTTGCGCGCGAGGAGGTTGCCGGTCCCGGCCGGGAGGAGTCCCATGGGGGTCCTCGTGCCGGCCAGCGCCTCGGCGACGTTGCGCACGGTACCGTCACCGCCGAGCACCCCGACGACGGCGGCACCCGACGCGAGGGCTGCGCGCGCCTGGGCCTCCCCGGTGTCCGTCTCGGTC
Source organism: Actinomycetes bacterium (assembly GCA_021783215.1). Lineage (GTDB taxonomy): Bacteria > Actinomycetota > Actinomycetes > Actinomycetales > Dermatophilaceae > JAJXUB01. The sequence goes on from JAJXUB010000090.1 coordinate 471, forward strand.
GTGTGCGCAATGTCGACGTCCCAGTCGAGAGACCCGGCGACGTCACGGATCGTCGCCTCCGCGGCCGCGGTGTCGGGCACCTTGTTGGGGTTGACGACGACGGCGAACCGCTTCCTCGGGGTCGGCTCGACACCCTCCTGACGGAAGGCGTCGCGGTGAGGTCGAGAGGTCGCGTGGCGTCCCAGGGTCGTCACGCGGCGACGCCCGAGGCCGAGAACGACCAGGGCGAGGACGACAAGGACGAGGGCCACAGCGACCCACACCCAGGGGCTGTGCGGCACGTGGCGAGGCTACCGCAGAGCGTCGGCGGCCACGGACGGCGCAGGACACCGACGGGGCGGCCGGCTCGGAGGCCCCCGATAGCCTTGGCCCGTGATCGACATCAAGCTCCTTCGTGAGGATCCGGCCCTCGTCCGGGCGAGCCAGCGGGCTCGCGGCGAGGACGAGGGGATCGTCGACGCGATCCTCGCCGCCGACGAGTCGCGGCGCAGTTCGCTCACCGAGTTCGAGCGGCTACGGGCGGAGCAGAAGTCGGTCGGCAAGGACGTGGCTCGCGCCCAGGGTGCGCAGCGCGCCGCCCTCCTCGCGCGGACCAAGGACATGGCCGCCCGTGTCAAGGAGCTCGAGAGCGCCGCGGCGGCGGCCCAGGAGCAGCTCGACGCCCTCATGTACCGCGTCGGGAACATCGTCGAGCCGGGCGTGCCCGTCGGCGGCGAGGACGACTATGTCGTCCGCAAGACGGTCGGGACGCCGAGGGACTTCGCCGTGGAGGGCTTCACCCCGAAGGACCACCTCGAGCTCGCCGAAGGCCTCGACGCGATCGACATGGGCCGTGGCGCCAAGGTTGCCGGGGCCCGGTTCTACTTCCTCAAGGGTGTCGGCGCCCGGCTCGAGATGGCCCTCCTCGACGTCGCGATGCACCAGGCCGTCGCGCACGGCTTCGTCCCGCTCGTCACCCCGACCCTCGTGATGACCGACATCATGCGCGGCGCCGGATTCCTCGACGAGCACGCCGAGGAGGTCTATCACCTTCAGTCGGACGACCTGTGGCTCACGGGGACCTCCGAGGTCGCGCTCGCGGGCTACCACTCGGGCGAGCTGCTCGACCTGGCGAACGGCCCCCTCCGGTATGCCGGGTCCTCCACGTGCTACCGCCGCGAGGCCGGCTCGTACGGCAAGGACACCCGCGGGATCATCCGGGTCCACCAGTTCAACAAGATCGAGATGTTCGTCTACTGCGACCCCGCCGAGGCTGCGGCGGAGCACGAGCGGCTCCTCGCCATGGAGGAGGAGATGCTCGGGAAGATCGAGGTGCCCTACCGCATCATCGACACGGCCGCCGGCGACCTGGGTGGCCCGGCAGCGCGCAAGCTCGACTGCGAGGCGTGGGTCCCGACGCAGGGCCGCTACCGCGAGCTGACGTCGACGAGCAACTGCACGACGTTCCAGGCGCGGCGGCTGAACACCCGCTTCAGGGGCGCGAGCGGTCGCAACGAGATCGCCGCGACGCTCAATGGCACCCTGGCGACGACGCGCTGGATCGTCGCGATCCTCGAGAACCACCAGCAGCCGGATGGCTCCGTCGTCGTCCCGGCGGCGCTGCGTGAGCACGTCGGCCTCGACGTGCTCATGCCCATCGGCTGAGCACGGTTCGGCCCCGCCGGCCGTGACGTGAGGGCCGATGGCGCAGGGGCGACGACAGCGGCACCGGCCTCGTCGGTGGCAACGCCGCCGGTACGACGAGCTGATCCGCATGGTCATGGGGCTGCCGGGAGCGACGCGGGCGCCGTGACGTGGCGGGAGCGCCCCTGACCGACACCGACCGACACCGACCGCCGCGGGATCGGCGACGTGCCGCAGGAGCGGCGTCTCGACCCACCGCCCGCATGAATGCGCGCGTTACCGCCTGGTACTGGTCGTGATCACGACCAGTACCAGGCGGTAACGCAGGCGTTGGGGCAGGCGAGCGCGGCGGCGTGGGATGCTGAGCCGGTCATGCCCGAGCTCCACGTCACGTCCGCGGCGAACCCCCGGCTCAAGGCCGTCGCCGCCCTCCGCCGCCGCCGCGAGCGGGACCGGACGGGCATGTGCGTCGTCGAGGGGTTCGAGGAGCTGAGCCTCGCCGTCGCCGCCGGCGTCGTCCCGGCGCTCGTCCTCCACTGTGCCGAGCTCATGGCGGACCCGGCGGCGCAAGCCGCCCTGCTCGACCGGTGCCGCGCCCTCGGCAGCGACACCCTCTCCGTCGGTCGCCAGGCGTTCGAGCGTACGGCCTACCGCGAAGGTCCGGACGGGTTCCTCGCCGTCGTGCCGTCACCGGGTATGCCGCTCGCGACGCTGACCGTTCCCCGCGGCTCGCTCGTCCTCGTCTGCGAGGCGGTCGAGAAGCCCGGGAACCTCGGGGCCATGCTCCGGAGCGCCGATGCCGCCGGGGTCGCAGCCGTCGTCGCCGCCGACCCGGTCTCGGACTGGGCCAACCCCAACGTTATCCGCGCCAGCAAGGGGACGGTCTTCTCCGTCCCGGTGGCCACCGGCACGCTGGACGAGGTGCTCGGCTGGCTGGCGCGGACGGGCATGCGGCTCATCGCCACAACGCCGGACACCGACACCCGGCATACGGACGCAGACCTGACGGGGGCCGTCGCCGTCGCCGTCGGGGCCGAGAAGCACGGTCTGACCGTCGCTGCCCTCCGCGCGGCCGACACCCGGGTGCGGATCCCCATGGCGGGCCGGGCGGACTCGCTCAACGTTGCGACGTCTGCGGCTGTTGTGCTCTACGAGGCTGTCCGACAACGGGATTCGCACGGCTGAGCACTTGTGCAACCCCGGTGGTCAAGGGGGGTCCGAGGGTGTGTAACCATGGGTTCCATGCGAGTTGACCACGTGAGCTACGCCGCGGAGCATGACGGCGCCAAAGCCACGGCCGAGCGGCTCGGGGAGCTCATCGGTGTCCCTCCGGTCGAGGGGGGAAACCACCCGCGGTTCGGGACCCTCAGCGTCATCCTCCCGCTCATGCACCAGCGTTACGTCGAGGTCGTCGAGGTTCTCGACCACCCGGCCTCCTACAAGGCCCCGTTCGGCCAGGTCGTCCGCGCCCGCTCCGAGGAGGGCGGTGGGTGGCTTGGCTGGGTCCTCGCCGTCGACGACATCGACAAGCACGCGGAACGGCTCGGCCGCGAGCCGGCGAGGGGCAACCGCCACCGCCCCGACGGTGTCGAGCTGACCTGGCGGCAGCTGGGCGTCCGCGGGCTCCAGGCCGACCCGCAGCTGCCGTTCTTCATCCAGTGGGACGAGGGCGTCGAGCACCCGTCGTCGGCCGGTGCGTCCCAGACGCGGCTCCGCACTCTCCAGCTCGCCGGCGACTTCGCCCGGATCAAGGAATGGCTCGGGCGCCCCGAGGAGAAGATCTCCCCGTCGATCGAGTTCACCTTCGTCGCCCCGCACGGCCAGCCCGGCCTTCTCTCCGTGACGTTCGAGACGCCCACCGGCCTCGTCACCGTCTGACGGCCGAGCCCGCCGGCGTGTCCGCGCCTATCGCGGCAGCCGGTCGACGAGGGTGCTGGCCAGACCCGTGTACGTCGCCGGTGTCAACGCAGCGAGCCGCTCCTCGACATCGGCCGGCAGCCCCAGACCACGGACGAAGGCAACGATGTCGTCCCGCCCGATGCGCCGCCCACGGGTCAGCTCCTTCAGCCGCTCGTACGGGTTCTCCATCCCGGCCACGCCCCGGGCGCCGAGGGCTCGCATCGCCGACTGGATCGGCTCCGCGAGGATCTCCCAGTTGGCGTCGAGGTCGGCGGCCATCGCCTCGGGCACCGGGTCGAGCCCCGACAGCCCGCGCCGGACGTTGGCGATGGCCAGCAGCGAGTGCCCGAACGCCGGCCCGATGTTGCGCTGCATCGAGCTGTCCGTGAGGTCCCGCTGGAGCCGGCTCGTCACGAGCGTCGAGCCGAGGACGTCGAGGAGCGCGGACGAGACCTCGAGGTTGGCCTCGGCGTTCTCGAAACGGATCGGGTTGACCTTGTGTGGCATCGTGCTGCTGCCGACCGTCCCCTGGCCGCGGACCTGGGCGAAGTAGCCCATGGAGATGTACGTCCAGAAGTCGGTGCAGAGGTTGTGGAGCACGCGGTTGAACCGGGCGAGGTCGGCGTAGAGCTCGGACTGCCAGTCGTGGGACTCGATCTGGGTCGTCAGCGGGTTCCACGTGAGGCCGAGCCCTTCGACGAAGGAGCGCGAGATGGCCGGCCAGTCCGCATCCGGCGCCGCCGCGAGATGGGCGCCGAACGTGCCCGTCGCGCCGTTGATCTTGCCGAGGACCTCATCGCCCTCGATCCGCGTCAGCTGCCGCCCGAGCCGGTAGGCGAGGACGGCGAGCTCCTTGCCCATCGTCGTCGGGGTGGCCGGCTGGCCGTGGGTGTGGGCGAGGAGGGGGACGTCCCGCAGGTCGTAGGCCATCCCCGTCACCTGGCCGACGACGTCCCGCGCCGCCGGCAGCCAGACCTCGTGGAGGGCGGAGCGCACCGTGCTGGCATACGAGAGGTTGTTGATGTCCTCGCTCGTGCACCCCAGATGGACGAGCTCGGTGAGCCCGGCATCGTCGGGCCCGGGACAGACCTGGGCGAGCCGCTTCTTGACGTAGTACTCGACGGCCTTGACGTCGTGCTGGGTGACCTTCTCCGTCGTCGCGATCTCCTCGACGTCGTTCGGACCGAAGTCCGCGACGACCCGGCGGAGGGCCGCCTTCTCGCCGTCCGTGAGGTGGCGGACCCCGGGCACGACGTCGTGGTCGGTCAGATGGATGAGCCACTAAACCTCGACCTTGACGCGCGCCCGGTTGAGCGCGGGCTCGGAGAGATGGTCGACGAGCGGCGCGACGGTCTCCCGGTAGCGCCCGTCGAGCGGCCCGAGGGCGATGGGTGGGGTCGCGTCAGCGAGGGAGGCCATGCCTGCGATTCTCCCATCGCCGAGGCCTCTTCCGAGCGTCGGCGTCGTGACGCCCCCGGGACGATCCCCGGGTCACTCCTGCGGCGCGGCGGCGCCTGGCTCGATGAGGCCGAAGACGTCGTTCTGGACCCCGCGGACGACCGACATCCGGCCGAAGGGGTTGTCGGCGGGGGAGGCGAAGACCGTGCCGCCGAGCGCGCCGACCTTCTCCGTCGCGGCGTCGACGTCGTCGACCTGGAACCACGTGAGCCAGTAGTCCGGGTGGCCGGCGGTGGGCGGGCCGCCCGTCGACTCGTCGTTGACGCCGCCCGCCGGGCCCTCGTCGCCCGGCACGGCGAACGTCGCGTACGCCCTCGACCCGCCGTCGCCCAGGTCGGTGAAGGTGTAGCCGAACACGGACGAGTAGAACGTCTTGGCCCCGTCCAGGTCGCGGGTGTGCAGCTCGTTCCAGCAGTAGGCGCCGGCCTCGTTGTAGACCCCTGCGCCGATGTGCTGGTCCGCCTGCCAGACGCCGAAGACGGCCTTCGTCGGGTCGGCGACGACGGCCATGCGGCCGCTGTCCATGACGTCGAACGGGGGGGAGAGGACCCGTCCTCCGGCGTCGGCGGCCTTGCGGACCGTCTCGTTCGCATCCGTCGACGCGAGGTAGGTCAGCCAGCCACCGCCCGGGGTGATCTCCGGCTTGCGCGCGATGCCGGCGGCGGCGTGGCCGTCCTTCAGAGCAAGGAGGTAGTGGCCCCCCGCGGCCCCGGTGTCGAGGAAGTCCCAACCGAAGAGCTCGGCATAGAAGGAGCGGGCGGCGGCGGGATCCTCGACCTGGCAGTCGACCCAGCACGGAGTGCCGGGGGCCCAGGGTTCGGTGCGAACTGGCATACAGACACCCAACCACCGAACCGGTGAATCCGGAAGCTGGGGTGGCTCAGCCCGCGGCCTCGCCGGCGCGGCGCGGTGATGGCCCGGCGGACCACGGTGTGACGTTGTCCACCCCCAGGTTAGGCATACCTAAGTTCCGCGTATGCTCCACGTCGTGGCCATGACACTCGACCGGGCGGCGCTCGCCGTCCCGGTCGTCGTCCGGACGGCGACGGGTGCCCCGGACGTGCGCCGTCGGCTCGGCGAGCTGGGTCTGCGACGTGGGGCCACGGTGACGTGCCTGCGCCGGACCTCGGGGGGCGGCCGCCTCCTCGACGTCGCCGGGACGCGCGTCGCCGTCGGCGCCGACGTCCTCTCCGCCATCGAGATCGAGGACGTGCGGGGATGACGACGACGGCACCCTCGACGCGGGTGCCCGCTGCCGCCGGCCCGTCCTGCCACGAGGGTGGGACGGGGGAGGCTCCCCCACCGGGGGCGGCGACGGTCGGCCTCGTCGGCGCGCCGAACGTCGGCAAGTCCACCCTCTTCAACAGCCTCACCGGGGCTCGGCGCAGCGTGGGCAACTGGCCGGGGACGACCGTCGAGGTCGGGCGCGGCACATGGCGGCCCGGCGGTACGCCCGTCGCCCTCATCGACCTGCCGGGGGCCTACTCCCTCGACCCCATGAGCCCCGACGAGGCGCTGACGAGCGACCTCATCCGCGGCGAGCACGGCCTCGAGCGTCCGGACGTCGTCGTCGTCGTCGCGAGCGCTGCCCACCTGGCCCGCTCCCTCTACCTCCTCGCACAGATCCGCGAGACGGACGTTCCCGTCGTCGTGGCCCTCACGATGGCCGACGTCGCCGCTCGACGAGGGGTCACCGTCGACGCGGCGGCGCTCGCGGAGGCCGTCGGCGCCCCGACGGTCCTGCTCGACCCCCGCCGTCGCCGGGGCGACGTCGAGCTCTCCGACGCGGTCGCGACCGCCCTTACGGGCCATCGCGGCGCTCCACGGGGTGGGGGCCAGGGGTGCTGCACGTGCGAGCGACCCGCCAACAACGGAGGCGACGAGGCCGAGGAGCTGGCCCGCGCCGACGAGCGGTTCGCGTGGGTCGCCGCCGCCGTCGTCGCGGCCAGCCACCGTTCGGGCCAGGCGCGGACATCGTGGAGCGACCGGATCGACCGGTGGGCGACGGCGCCCGTCGTCGGTCCCGTCCTCTTCCTCGCGGTCATGTGGGCGCTCTTCCAGGTCACGACGACGGTCGCCTCGCCGTTGCAGGACTGGCTCGACCGGCTGTTCGGGGGCCCGGTCTCCTCGGGCGCGCGCGGACTCCTCGGTGACGTCGGGCTCGGTGGCACGTGGTTCGAGGGGCTCGTCGTCAACGGGCTCATCGCCGGTGTCGGGATGCTGCTGACGTTCGTCCCGCTCATGGCGCTGATGTTCCTGCTGCTGGCTGTCCTCGAGGACTCCGGCTACCTCGCCCGCGCCGCCGTTGTCACGGACCGTCTCATGGCGCGGATCGGGCTGCCGGGGCGGGCCTTCCTTCCGCTCGTCGTCGGTTTCGGATGCAACGTGCCGGCCATCTCGGCCACGCGGATCCTCCCCGGCTCCCGGCACCGGATCATGACGGCCCTCCTCGTCCCGTTCACGGCGTGCTCGGCGCGCCTGACCGTCTTCGTCCTCCTCGGGACGACGTTCTTCCCCCGGTATGCCGGGACGGTCGTCTTCCTCATGTACGTCGTCTCGATCGTCCTCGTCGTCCTCGTCGGGCTCATCCTCCGCTCGGCGCTGTGGCGGACCATGGGCGCCGACCCGCTCGTCATCGACCTGCCGCCCTACCAGCGCCCGACCGTGCGGCTGTCACTGGCGGTCATGTGGCTGCGGCTCAAGGGCTTCCTGCGGACCGCGGCGGGGATCATCGTCGCGACCGTCGTCGTCGTGTGGCTGCTGCAGGCGGTCCCCGTCGGCGGCTCGGCGGCGTTCGGCCATGTGCCGGTCGCGGACAGCCTCTACGCGACGCTCTCCCGGTCCCTGGCCCCACTCGTCTCTCTCGCCGGCTTCGGGCGGTGGGAGGCCGTCTCGGCCCTCGTCGTCGGGTTCGTCGCCAAGGAGGCGGTTATC
>JAJXUB010000013.1 GCA_021783215.1 Actinomycetes bacterium
GTCGTGAGAGCATCGACCCGCAGGCGACCGGGGACCCCGACGAGGACGCGAAGGACGACGCCGCCGACGACACCGAGGGCTGAGCGCGGCAGCGCCGGTGGCGTCAGGTGTGGGTGTAGAGGACCAGCGACGCGGCGATGTAGTGGGTCGTGAACGCGGCGATCGTCAGGGCGTGGAAGATCTCGTGGAAGCCGAACCAGCGCGGTGACGGGTTGGGGTGCTTGGTGCCGTAGACGAGCGCGCCGAGGGTGTAGAGGACGCCGCCGATGCTGACGAGGGTGAGGACGGCGACGCCGTCGTAGCGCAGGATCGGCTTGAGGTAGAAGACGGCGATCCACCCGAGGACGACGTAGACCGGCGTGTAGAGCCACCGCGGTGCGCCGACCCAGAAGATGCGGAAGAGGACCCCGAGGACGGCTCCGGTCCAGACCAGGAGCAGCAGCGGTCGGCGCTGGCTCACCGGAAGGCCCAGGGCGATCGGGGTGTAGCTGCCGGCGATGATGAGGAAGATGTTCGAGTGGTCGAGCCGCTTGAGGACGCGCGCGACCTTGGGCGACCACGTCCCCCGGTGGTAGAGCGCCGACGTCGCGAAGAGGAGGAGGCCGGTCGCGGCGAACACGGCCGCCGACCACCGCGCGGCGGCGGTCGAGGACAGGACGACGAGGACGATCCCGGCGACGAGGACGACCGGCGCCATGCCCGCGTGGAGCCAGCCCCTGAGCCTCGGTTTGACGGCGTCGACGAGTGCCACGGTCATGACGTCATCGTAACCTACGCTCGCGTAGGTTACTCACCAGTTCGGGCTGCGCGTCGTTGCGTCGTCCGCCGGGATGCCCCGTTGTCGAGGGAGGTACCGTGGTCCAGGCGGCCGGCATACGAAGGACGGGAGACGGCGTGAACCTGAACGACCTCCTGTATGCCGCATACGAGCGCCGCCTCACCCGCTCCCTGCAGAAGTCGTCGATCCCACGCCATGTCGGCGTCATGCTCGACGGGAACCGCCGCTGGGCGAAGCAGCGCGGCGCCGCGACGGCCGCCGGGCACCAGGCGGGTGCCGACAACATCGCCAACCTACTCGGCTGGTGCGAGGACGTCGGCGTCGAGATCGTCACGCTGTGGCTCCTCTCGACGGACAACCTCGTCAACCGCAACGCCGCCGAGATCCGGCCCCTCCTCGGGATCATCGAGAAAACCGTAGCCGACCTCGCGGCGACCCGGCGCTGGCGGGTCAACCTCGTCGGTGCGCCCGAGCTGCTGCCCGCGTCGACGGCCGAACATCTCCGCCAGGCCGCGGCGGACACGAAGGACGTCGACGGGATGCTCGTCAACGTCGCCTGCCCGTACGGCGGGCGGCGGGAGATCGCCGACGCCGTGCGCTCCCTCATCCACGAGGCCGCGGCCAAGGGGAGGTCCATGGAGAACCTCGCCGACGAGATCACCGTCGACCACATCGCCGCGCATCTCTACACCAAAGGCCAGCCCGACCCGGACCTCGTCATCCGCACCTCGGGTGAGCAGCGCCTCGGGGGGTTCCTCCTCTGGCAGAGCGCCCAGAGCGAGTTCTACTTCTGTGAGGCCTACTGGCCGGACTTCCGCCACGTCGACTTCCTTCGCGCGCTGCGCGCCTACGGCGAGCGCAACCGCCGCTTCGGCGCCTGACGCCGACCCCGGGCTCCCCGCCTCGGGCTCACCGCCGGTTTCCCACCTGAGGCGGAGGACCGGAGCCTCGTGAGGTCTCAGGCGCGGGGACGGGCCGAGCGCGGGTCGTACATCGGGGACAACGACACGCTCGCGCCGGAACGACGGCCGGCGACGTCGACCTCCCACGTGCCCGACGACAGCCACTCCGACGTCACCGGCGACCCGTCGGGCGTCGCGACCATCGCGAGCCCGACGGCCCCGCCGAGGGTCCACCCGTACGAGGCGGACCGGAGGTAGCCCACCGTCTGCCGATCCCGGCATACGAGCTCGCCGTGGAGGAGGAAGACCGACGGGTCCGACACGAGGACCTGGACAAGCCGCCGCGACGGCACCCCGGCGGCGCGGACGGCGGCCACGGCGTCGCGCCCGACGAACCCGCCCGGCTTGTCCAGGGCGAGCGCGAAGCCCAGGCCGGCCTCGACCGGGCCGTCGGTGTTGTCGATGTCGTGCCCGTAGTCGCGGTACGCCTTCTCCAGCCGCAGGCTCGAGAGGGCACGCAGGCCGACGTTCCTCAGGCCGAGCCCGTCGCCGGCGGCGCACAGCGTCTCGTACACGTGGACGGCCATCTCCGACGGGACGTAGAGCTCCCAGCCGAGCTCGCCGACATACGTGATGCGCACGGCCAGCGCGTGCGCCTGCCCCACGTCGAGCCACCGCGCCGCGCGGAACGGGAACGCCTCGTTCGACACGTCCGCCGACGTCACCGCCGCGAGCAGCTCCCGGGAGCGTGGCCCCTGGACGTTGACCTGTGCGTAGGCCGCGGTCGCGTCGAAGACGTGAGCCCCGCCGGAGGGAGCGAACCGACGGATCCCGCGCTGCACCAGTGCCAGGACATGGCCCGCAGCGGTGTCAGACGCGACGACGAGAAAGCGGTCGTCGGCGAGCTTCGTCACCGTCAGGTCCGCCTCCAGCGTGCCGGCGTCGTTGAGCCACTGGGTGTACGTGATGACCCCCGCCTCGCCGTCCACCGGCCCCGCCGACAGCCGGTCGAGGAGCAGACCGGCGGCCGGTCCCTCGACGAGCAGCTTCGTCATGAAGGACATGTCGATGAGACCGACGCCGTTGCGGACCGCCTCGTGCTCGAGCCTCCAGTCCTCCCACCAGGGCTCCCGGCCCCACGACGGGGTCAGCGGGTGTGCCGAGAACACGGCCGGCGACTCCCACCCCGACACGTCGACGAAGCGGGCGCCGAGCGCCGAAAGCCGGTCGTGCAACGGCGAGCGGCGCACGCCACGCGCCGTCCGCAGCTGCGTGTTCGGCGGATGCGCCGCGTAGACCGTCCCGAGGATCTCGGATGTCCGCGCGGCGCGGTGGGCCCGGCCGAGCTGGTGCGCCTGGGTCCGGCCCGCGTCGAACCCGGTGACGTCCATATCCGGCTGCCCCGTGACGATCCAGTGGGCCATCATCCGGCCGAGTCCGCCGGCCGACAGCACGCCGACGGAGTTCATGCCGGCACACACGAAGTACCCGGCGACCGTCGCGGACTCGCCGACCACCGGCGCCAGGTCCGGCGTGAACGACTCCGGTCCGCAGAAGAACGTCCGGACCCCGACCTCCTTCGTGACGGGCACGCGGTCCATCGCCCTCTCGAGGAACGGCCCCATCCGTTCCCAGTCGGGCGGCAGGGTGCGGAAGGACGACGACGCCGGTATGCCGTCGAGCTGCCAGGCCGCGGCATACGGCTCGAAGAGGCCGACCATCATGCCGCCGCCCTCCTCGCGGTAGTACCCGTAGGAGGCGGGATCCTCGAAGATCGGGCCGTCGGGGTCGATCCCCGCGATCGTGTCGGTGATCAGGTAGTAGTGCTCGGCGGCCTGGTTCGGGATGACGACGCCGTGCCGCGTGCCGAGCTCGCGCGCCCACATGCCGGCCGCATTGACGACGACCTCGCAGTCGATGTCGCCCTCGGTCGTCCCGACGCCCGTGACGCGCCCGTCGTTTGTCCGTAGGCCGGTCACGGACACGCCCTCGACGATACGGACCCCCTGCATACGAGCACCCCTGGCGAGGCTCATGGTGAGGTCGACGGGGTTGACACGCCCGTCGCCGGGAACCCAGAAGCCGGCCTTGAGATCCTCCGTGCGTGCCCAGGGGAACTTGGCGGCGATCTCCGCGGGCGAGATCTCCTCGACGTCGAGCCCGAGGTTGCGCTGGAACCGGGCCACACGCCGGTACTCCTCCAGCCGTCCCTCGTCGGCTGCGGCCTCGATGAGCCCGACCGGCCGGAAGCCCGTCGCCTGCCCCGTCTCGGCCGCGAGCCGGGTGTACAGGTCCCGGGAGTAGAGGCGGTTCGCCGTGTTCGTCTCCGAGAACGAGCCGAAGCACGTCATGAGCCCGGCCGCGTGCCACGTCGTGCCGGACGTCAGCCGGTCGCGCTCGAGAAGGATGACGTCCCGCTCACCGGCGTGACCCAGGTGGTAGGCGATGGAGCAGCCGATGACGCCGCCGCCGATGATGACGACCCGGGCGCGCTGGGGGAGGCCGTGAACCATGGGGACAACGTAAACCTCGGGTGGATGGGCCTCGTGCGACCCCCGGGAGCAGCACGGAGGGCGCGACACGCGCGCGTCGCTGCGCCGCCCGCAGCCGGGCGCGTCATAGCGTCGGGACCAGCACGTCGCCGGACGGCGTGCGCGGGAGGCCCACAGCATGGAGCGATCGCTTCGTGGGGAGGGCCGGAACCGGCCCCATCCCCGACGGTGGGTGCGGTCCCGGCAGACCCACGACAAGGCGCGAGCCGCGTAGCGTTACGCCGTGCCGAAGGAGCGACCAGTGGCCTCGACATCGAAGACCAGCACCGCCCGCGCGACCACGGCGCCGGCCACGACCCGCTCCCGTGCGAGGAGGCCGACGCACCGGACCTTCGTCCTCGACACCTCCGTCCTCCTGTCGGACCCCCTCGCCATCGAGCGGTTCAAGGAGCACGAGGTCGTCCTGCCGGTCGTCGTCGTCACCGAGCTCGAAGCCAAGCGGCACCACCCGGAGCTCGGCTACTTCGCCCGGACCGCGCTGCGGGCCCTGGACGACCTGCGCATCCTCAACGGCCGCCTCGACCACGCCGTCCCGGTGGGCGACCAGGGCGGCACCCTCCGCGTCGAGCTCAACCACACCGACACTGCGAGCCTGCCCGCCGGGTTCCGGCTCGGCGACAACGACTCCCGCATCCTTGCCGTCGCCCGCAACCTGGCCGACGAGGGTCATGACGTCTGCATCGTCAGCAAGGACCTGCCCATGCGGGTCAAGGCCTCCGCGGTCGGCCTCGACGCGGAGGAGTACCGGCATGAGCAGACGATCGACACGGGCTGGACCGGCATGGCCGAGATCGACGTCACGAGCGAGGAGATGAACGACCTCTTCGAGCACGGCCGGCTCGAGCACCGTGGGGCCGCGGAGCTCCCGTGCCACACCGGGCTGAAGATCCTCAGCCCTCGGGGAAGCGGCCTCGGCCGGGTCGGGCCGGACAAGCAGATCCGGCTCGTCCGCGGCGACCGGGACGCCTTCGGCCTGCACGGCCGGTCCGCCGAGCAGCGGATCGCCCTGGACCTGCTCCTCGACCCGGACGTCGGCATCGTCTCCCTCGGTGGCCGCGCCGGCACGGGCAAGTCCGCCCTGGCCCTGTGCGCCGGCCTCGAGAGCGTCATGGAGCGCCGCCAGCATCGCCGGGTCATCGTCTTCCGGCCCTTGTATGCCGTCGGCGGCCAGGATCTCGGCTACCTGCCCGGCGACCAGGGCGACAAGATGAGCCCGTGGGGTCAGGCCGTGTTCGACACGCTCGGGGCGCTCGTCTCCCGGGAGGTCGTCGAGGAGGTCATGGACCGAGGGATGCTCGAGGTCCTGCCGCTGACGCACATCCGCGGCAGGTCCCTGCACGACGCCTTCGTCATCGTCGACGAGGCGCAGTCGCTGGAGCGCAACGTCCTGCTCACCGTCCTGTCCCGGGTGGGCCAGAACTCCAAGGTCATCCTCACCCACGACGTCGCGCAGCGGGACAACCTCCGCGTCGGACGGCATGACGGGGTCGCCGCCGTCATCGAACGGCTCAAGGGCCACCCCCTGTTCGCCCACGTCACCCTGACGCGCTCCGAGCGCTCCCCGATCGCCGCTCTCGTCACCGACCTCCTCGAGGGCATCGAGATCTGAACCGGGCAACGCTTGACCTGTGGACGGGATTTGGCCCGTCGGCGCGGCCTTGCTACCGTAACGACTCGGTAACGAGGCCCGGGTCGCCCGGGCCGCGCTGCGTCCCGGATGCCTGGCGACCGGGCGTTGAATGTCGAGGGCCGTGGTCACCGCCGCGCCGGACCGAGGAGTCTTTGCACGGATGAGCCGCTACCGGGGCCGACACGCCGGCCGACACGCGGACCCACGAACCACCCGAGACGGCCTCGGCCGCGCGCTGCGGCTCCCCGCGGTCAGTGGCGCACTGGTGGTCGCGGCCGTCGCGACGGGAGCCGCCCAGGTCCAGGCGAGCGACTCGCGCGTGACGGCGGCCATGTCGGGGACGACGAGTCCGACCGCCGTCGCCCAGTCCCAGGAGATGACCGCGCTCGAGGCGGCGGACACCGCGCACCTCGTGTCGGCGCGTAACGCCGTGCTCGCCGTCGACAACGCCGCTGCCGGCCGCGCGCAGGTCACCGAGCGGGCGCGCGTCGCCGCCGTGGCCCGGGCCCGTGCCGAGGCCGCAGCGCGTGCCGCACGTGACGCCCAGCGCACGGCGATCATCGCCGGCGCGCAGAGCAACCCGCGGGCGGCCGCCCAGCAGCTCCTCGGCAGCTTCGGCTTCGGGGCCGACCAGATCGGCTGCCTCATCCAGCTGTGGAACGGCGAGAGCGGGTGGAACTTCCGAGCGGCCAACCCGTCCGGGGCATACGGCATCCCGCAGGCGCTTCCCGGGAGCAAGATGGCCTCTGCCGGAGCGGACTGGGCGACCAACCCCGTCACGCAGATCACGTGGGGTCTCGGCTACATCAAGCGCTCCTACGGGAGCCCGTGCAACGCGCTGGGCCTCTGGCAGTCCCGCTACCCGCACTGGTACTGAGGAAGCCTCGGCTCACAGCTTGCGCAGGCGGATCCGCGACACCGCATGCTGCGCGCCCTTGCGGAGGACGAGGGTCGCCCGCCCGAGGGTCGGGAGGATGTTCTCGCGCAGGTTCGGCTCGTTCGTCCGCTTCCAGACGGCCAACGCCGTGTCCCGCGCCTCCTCGTCCGACAGGCCGGCGTACCGGTGGAAGTAGGACTCCGGGTCCGCGAAGGCGGTCTGCCGGAGGCGGAGGAAGCGCTCGACGTACCACCGGCGGATGTCCGGGAGGGGGGCGTCGACGAAGACGGAGAAGTCGAAGAAGTCGCTTAGGGCCTGGCCCATCCGGCCGTCGGGCCGGGGCCGCGGCATCTGGAGGACGTTGAGCCCCTCGACGATGAGGACGTCAGGGCGCCGGATCGTCACCTGCTCGCCGGGGACGATGTCGTAGGTCAGGTGTGAGTAGACCGGCGTGGTGACCTCGGACACCCCGGACTTGACGTCCGCGACGAACCGCAGCAGCGCCCTCCGGTCGTAGGACTCCGGAAAACCCTTGCGTTCGAGGAGGTTGCGCCGCTCGAGCTCCGCGTTCGGCAGGAGGAACCCATCCGTCGTCACGAGGTCCACGCGTGGCGTCCCGGACCATCGGGACAGCAGCTCCTGGAGGATGCGCGCCGTCGTCGACTTCCCGACGGCCACCGAGCCCGCGACCCCGATGACGAAGGGGGTGCGGTGCGGGCGCTCGCCGAGGAACTCGCTCGTGGCCAGGTGCAGGCCGTGTGTCGCCTCGACGTAGAAATGGAGCAGCCGCGACAGGGGAAGGTAGATGGCCTCGACCTCGGTGAGGTCCAGCCGGTCGCCGAGACCGCGCAGACGCCGCACGTCCGCCGCGGTCAGGGACAAGGGGTGGTTCTCGCGCAGACGCGCCCATGCCGCCCGGTCGAGCTCGACGTAGGGAGTCGCCAGGTGACGGGCATCGGCGCGGCTCACGGCCGTCATTGTTCCCGACGCCCCCGGACGCCGCTGCCTCGGGTCGGGCGTGTCGCGGGCGCGGCCCGCGCGAGTTCCCGGTGGCGGCGTCGCGCCCGACTACGCTGGGACACCATGTGCGGAATCGTCGGCTATGTCGGGTCCCACGTCGACGGCGCCGCTCTCGACGTCGTCATGGAGGGGCTGGCTCGCCTCGAGTACCGCGGGTACGACTCGGCCGGGGTGGCGCTTGTCGCCGACGGCACGCTCGCCACCGAGAAGAGGGCCGGCAAGCTCGAGAACCTCCGCCAGGCGATCATCGACCACCCGCTGCCGCCGAGCTCGACGGCCATCGGGCACACGCGGTGGGCGACCCACGGGGGCCCGACGGACACCAACGCCCACCCCCACCGAGGCGGCGCCGACGGCAAGCTCGCCCTCATCCACAACGGGATCATCGAGAACTTCCATCCGCTCAAGGAGCGCCTGGTCGCCGACGGCGTCAAGTTCCTCAGCGAGACGGACACGGAGGTGGCCGCCCAGCTCGTCGCGAGGGAGTACGAGGCGGACCGCGACCTCACCCAGGCGATGCTCCGCGCGGTGGCCCACCTCGAGGGGGCCTTCACCCTCCTCGCGGTCCACGCGGACAGCCCCGGCGTCGTCGTCGGCGCCCGCCGCAACAGCCCCCTCGTCGTCGGGCTCGGCGACGGGGAGAACTTCCTCGGCTCCGACGTCGCGGCCTTCATCGGCCACACCCGGCACGCCGTCGAGCTCGGTCAGGACCAGATCGTCACGATCACCCCGGACGGCTACGACGTCATCGGGTTCGACGGGGAGCCCACTGAGGCGAGAGCATACGAGGTGACGTGGGACGCCTCGGCCGCCGAGAAGGGCGGCTTCGACACGTTCATGGAGAAGGAGATCCTCGAGCAGCCGCATGCGGTCGCCGACACCCTCCTCGGCCGGGTCGACCCGGCCGGACGGCTCGTCCTCGACGAGGTCCGGATCCCGGAGGAGCGGCTGCGGGCCGTCACCCGGATCACCATCGTCGCGTGCGGGACGGCGTCCTACGCCGGAATGGTCGCCAAGTACGCCATCGAGCACTGGGCGCGGATCCCCGTCGAGGTCAGCCTCGCGCACGAGTTCCGTTACTGCGACCCGATCGTCGACGAGAACACGCTCGTCATCTCGATCAGCCAGTCGGGCGAGACGATGGACACGCTCATGGCCGTCAAGCACGCGCGCGAGCTCGGCGCACAGACCTTGTCCATCTGCAACACGCACGGCTCGACGATCCCCCGGGAGTCCGACGCCGTCCTCTACACCCACGCGGGACCCGAGGTCGCCGTCGCGTCGACGAAGGCGTTCCTCGCCCAGATCACCGCCGCGTACGTCCTCGGCCTCTACCTTGCCCAGCTCAAGGGCGGCAGCCATGCCGAGCAGGCGACGACGATCCTCGCCGAGCTGCGCGGTATGCCGGACAAGGTCCAGACCGTCCTCGACCGGATGGGGCGGGTCAAGGAGATCGCGCGGTTCATGGCGGACACGCGTTCGGTCCTCTTCCTCGGCCGCCACGTCGGCTACCCCATCGCCCTCGAGGGGGCGCTGAAGCTCAAGGAGATCGCCTACATCCACGCCGAGGGGTTCGCCGCCGGCGAGCTCAAGCACGGCCCCATCGCCCTCATCGAGCCCGGTCAGCCGGTCTTCATCGTCGTCCCCGGTCCGGACACCCCGCACGACCTGCACAAGAAGGTCGTCTCCAACATCCAGGAGATCAGGGCCCGGGGCGCCCGGACGCTCGTCATCGCCGAGGACGGGGACGAGGAGGTCGTGCCGTACGCCGACGAGGTGATCCGGGTGCCGCACTCCTCGCCGCTGCTCCAGCCACTGCTGACCGTCGTCCCGCTCCAGGTGTTCGCGCTCCACCTCGCCACCGCCAAGGGCCTCGACGTCGACCAGCCCCGCAACCTCGCGAAGTCCGTCACGGTCGAGTAGCCGTCGGTGACGCCATGATCGAGGCCTGGAACGTCCCGGACGTCTACGCGGCCGAGGCCGCCCTCATGGCGACCCTGCCCGAGGGCGAGCTCATGGCGCGCGCCGTCACCAGGCTCACCGCCGTCGCCGAGGCGCGCCTGGCCGAGCGGGGTGGGTCCGTCGTGGCCGCGCTCGTCGGCCCGGGGAACAACGGCGCAGACGCCTTGTATGCCGCCGCCCGACTGGCCCAGTCCGGTCACCGGGTGCGGGCCGTCACGACCGCGACCGTCCATCCCGGCGCTCTCGAGGCAGCGACGGCCGCCGGCGTCGTCATCGGGACCGACCCGGGCCTCGTCGCCGGCGCCGACGTCGTCCTCGACGGCATCCTCGGGATCGGCGGGCGTCCGGGGCTGCCGGGCTGGGCCCGTCCGTGGCTCGACGCGGTCCCCGACGCGGCATACGTCATCGCCGTCGACCTGCCCTCGGGACAGGACCCGGCGGGCGTGGTCGTCGACGCAGACGGGGTGTTCGCCGACGAGACCGTGACCTTCTCGGCCGCGAAGCCGGTGCACCTTCTGCCCGGCACGGCAGCGGCCGTCGGCCGGCTCACCATCGTCGACATCGGTCTCGAGATGGAGACCGACCCGTCGGTGGTCCGGCTGACCCCGCTCGACGTGCCGTCGCTGTGGCCGGTCCCGGGGCCGGACGACGACAAGTACACCCGCGGCGTCCTCGGGGTCGTGGCCGGGGGAGAGAGCTACACGGGGGCGCCCGTCCTCGCGTGCACGGCGGCGGTGTCGTGCGGCGTCGGGATGGTCCGTTACGTCGGCACGCCGACGCCCGAGGACGTGGTCCGGCGGGCCGTGCCCGAGGCCGTCCACGGCCCGGGACGGGTCCAGGCGTGGGTCATCGGCCCGGGGCTGGACGTGGCCTCGCGGGCGCGGGGCGCCAAGGCCCAGCTCGACGTCGCCCGGGAGGCCCTCGCCTCCGACGCCCCGGTCCTCCTCGACGCCGGGGGCCTCGACCTCCTCACGCGCCGGCGGACCGCCCCGACGCTGCTCACCCCCCACGCGGGGGAGTGCGCCCGGCTGCTGACCCGCCTCGGCGGCACCGACGTCACGCCGGAGGCCGTCAAGGCGTCCCCTCTCGCCTTTGCGCGCCGCCTCGCCGAGCGCACCGGCGCGACCGTCCTGCTCAAGGGCTCGACGACCCTCGTCGTGCCGCCCGACGGCGGGCCGGTCTACAGCCAGGCGGACGCGCCCGCCTGGCTCGCGACGGCAGGCGCCGGGGACGTCCTGGCCGGCGTCGCCGGCACCCTCCTCGCCGCGGGCCTGCAGCCGGGGGCCGCCGGCGCGCTGGCCGCGCTCGTCCACGGCACGGCCGCCGAGACGGCCAACGCGGGCGGTCCGGTCCGCGCGCTGGCCGTCGCCGAGGCACTCCCCCGGACCGTCGCCCGGCTGCTCACGGCGACCGCCAACTAGACTCGGCCGGGCAATGGACACGTCAACGCCGCCTCCCTCCCGCCTGCCGGCGGGTGCCTCCGCCTGCGTCGAGGTCGACCTCGACGCGATCCGTTCCAACGTCGGTGAGCTGCGCCGACGCGTCGGCAACGCCGAGGTCATGGCGGTGGTCAAGGCCGACGCCTACGGTCACGGACTGGTTCCCGCGGCGAAGGCGGCCCTCGACGGCGGCGCCGGCTGGCTCGGCGTCGCCCAGCTCGACGAGGCGCTCCAGGTCCGGGCCGCCGGCATCGAGGCCCCCCTCCTCGCGTGGCTCTACGTCCCGGGGGCCGACCTCGCCGCCGCCGTCCGGGCCGACGTCGACGTCTCCATCTCGGCCCTGTGGGCGCTCGACGAGGTGCGTCAGGCCGCCGCCGAGGCCGGTCGGACCGCCCGGGTGCACCTCAAGGTCGACACCGGCCTCGCCCGGAACGGTGCGCGCGGCGAGGACTGGCAGGTCCTCGTCGACGCGGCAGCCGACGGCGAGTCGGAGGAGGCCATCGACGTCGTCGGCGTGTGGTCGCACTTCGTCTACGCGGACGAGCCGAAGCATCCGACGGTCCGCGCCCAGCACGAGCGCTTCGAGGACGCGATGCGCGTCGCCGAGCGGGCCGGTCTGCGCCCGACCCACCGGCACATCGCCAACTCGGCGGCCACGCTGACCAACCCGGCCGTCCACTACGACCTCGTCCGCCCGGGCCTGGCCGTCTACGGGCTGTCGCCGGTTCCGCAGCTCGGGGGACCGGCGGCCTACGGGCTCCGTGAGGCCATGCGCGTGACGAGCGCCCTCGCCAACGTCAAGCGTGTTCCCGCCGGTCAGGGCGTGTCCTACGGTCACGTCTACGTCACCGACCGCGAGACCGTCCTCGGCCTCGTGCCGATGGGCTACGCGGACGGCATCCCGCGCAACGCGACCAACGTCGGGCCCGTGCTCGTCGACGGCCGCCCGGGCCGGGTCAGCGGGCGCGTCTGCATGGACCAGTTCGTCGTCGACCTCGGTCCGACGTATGCCGGCGCGGCCGGCGACCCCGTCGTCCTCTTCGGGTCCGAGGCCGCCGGGGAGCCGACGGCCCAGGACTGGGCGAGCGCCTGCGAGACGATCAGCTACGAGATCGTCACCCGGATGGGTGCTCGCCTGCCACGGGTCTTCTCCGACACGGACACCCCGGCCGGCGGTGGCCAGTGACGCCGCCGTCTCCCATCGCCAAGGTCGGGATCGGCGCCGCGGCCGCCGGCGCGTCGGCGGTCGCCGGGGTCCTCGCCTCCAGGCTCAACCGTCGCGCCGGCCTGGCGGTCGGTGGCTCCGACGTCGGCTACGAGCACACCCCGACGAGGGAGGAGGTCGTCGTCACCGATGACGGTGTCGGTCTCCACGTCGAGGTCGACGAGCCCGCTACCCCGCCGTCGCCGAGCCGGCCCGTCGTCGTCCTCGTTCACGGCTACTGCCTGTCGCAGCGCACATGGGTGCTCCAGCGGCGTGCCCTCGTCGCCGACGGCTTCCGCGTCGTCGCCTACGACCAGCGCAGCCACGGACGCAGCGAGCGGGCACCGGCAGCATCGTGCACGATCGACCGCCTCGGCCACGACCTGCACGCCGTCATCTCCGCCGTGGCCCCGGAGGGACCCCTCGTCCTCATCGGCCACTCCATGGGCGGCATGACGCTCATGGCGTTCGGCGAGGAGTATCCCGAGGAGCTGCATGAACGCGTCGTCGCCGTCGCCTTCCTGGCGACGAGCGGCGGGGGCGCGCCCCTGGTCAGCCTCGGGCTCGGCCCCGTCGTCGGGTCCGCCGTCGGGCGGCTGGCCCCCGGTGTGCTCGCCCGGCTCGGCCGCGCCCAGGACACGCTGCTCTCCCTGCGCCGGTTCGGCCGGGGGCTGGAGGACGACGTCGTCGCGATGTGGTCCTTCGACTCGCCCATGTCCAAAGGGGCGGTCCGTTTCGTCGGGGACACGATATTCGCGACACCGTTCTCCGTCATGGCCGACTTCCTGCCCACCCTCGAGACGTACGACAAGCGGTCGGCGCTGTCGGCCTTCTCGGGCATCGAGTGCCTCGTGCTCAACGGCGTCGGTGACCGGCTCACCCCCCCGGAGCACAGCGCCGCGATCGTCCAGCGGATCCCCGGCGCCGAGCACGTCCTCGTCGCCGACGCCGGACACCTGGTCATGATCGAGCACCCGCGCCTCGTCAACGACCAGATCCTCGCCCTCATCGACCGCGGCAGCCGCGCCGTCCGGGACCACGTCGAGCTCACGCGCAAGCCACGCGTTCGTCGTGTCGTCACGGATGTGGCCCGGCGCCGTCGGGCACGGGTGTCGCGAAAGGCGTCGTGACGGCGATGGCGGCGTCCCTGTTCCTGGCCGACCCCGAGGCGACCCGCGCGTTGGGATCGCGGCTCGGCGCCCTGCTGCGCGCCGGAGACCTCGTCCTGCTCACGGGCGAGCTGGGCGCGGGCAAGACGACGCTTGCCCAGGGGATCGCCGAGGGCCTGGATGTCCGCGGGCCCGTCACCTCGCCGACGTTCGTCATCGCACGGGTGCACCCCGGCCTGTCGGGCGGACCCGACCTCGTCCACGTCGATGCGTACCGCCTCGGAGGCCTCGAGGAGCTCGACGCGCTCGATCTCGACGCGTCCCTGGAGGAGTGCGTCACGGTCGTCGAGTGGGGCCACGGCCTCGCCGAGGGGCTCGCCGAGGACCACCTCGAGGTCTTTCTCGAGGGTGTCGAGCATCGCACCGCACGCCTCGAGGCCGCCGGCTACCGGTGGGCGGCGGTCGTCGAGGAGCTGACCGCCTCGTGACGAGGATGCGGCTCCTGGCCCTCGACACATCGACCTCGGCGATCACCGTGGCCGTGCACGACGGCAGCGACGTCCTCTCCTCTGGCTCGGTCGTCGACGCCCGACGCCACACCGAACGCCTGGCGCCGCTCGTCGAGGACGTGCTGCGGACGGCGGAGTGCGGCGCCGACGACCTCACCGACATCGCCGTCGGGACCGGGCCGGGCCCCTTCACCGGCCTCCGCGTCGGGCTTGTCAGCGCCCGGGTCCTCGCCTGGTCCCTCGGTATCCCGGTCCACGGCGTGTGCAGCCTCGACGCGCTGGCCCACGGCGCCGTCGAGCGCGGCCTCGTCGACGAACGGTTCGTCGTCGCGACGGACGCTCGGCGGAAGGAGGTCTACTGGGCGACGTACGAGCCGCACGGCAGCTCGGCCCGTCGCCTCACCGACCCGGCCGTCTGCCATCCCGCCGCCCTCCCGCAGGACGTGAGGGCGCTCGCGGCGGTCGGGCGCGGCCCCGCGCTCTACCCCGAGTCCCTGCCGCGGGCGGTCCACCTCTTCGACGTCGACGCGGAGTCGCTCGCCGACCTCGCCGTGCGACGGATCTCCAGCGGCGAGCCCATGCCCGTCGACGCGTTGTACCTGCGGCGACCCGATGCCCTGACGACCGCCGAACGAGGAGCCCGATGACCGGGGTCGTATGCCGGGACATGACATGGCACGACATCCCGACGTTGGCGCGCGTGGACGGGACCGTCTTCGACGCCGACGCGTGGCCCGAGGCGACGTGGTGGGCGGAGCTGGCCGAGCGGCCTCGCCGTGACTACGTCGTGGTCGAGGAGGCCGGCGACGTCGTCGCCTACGGCGGCGTCGACGTCGGCGGTGAGACGGCGGACGTCATGACCCTCGTCGTGGCGCCGACCGGCCAAGGGCGGGGCCTCGGCCGCCTGGTCCTGGACGAGCTGGAGGGGCGTGCGCGCGCCGGCGGCGCGGACCGGCTGCTTCTCGAAGTGCGCGCCGACAACGGGCCCGCGTTGAGCCTCTACGCGAGCAACGGCTTCGAGGAGGTCGGCGTTCGCCGGCGCTACTACCAGCCTGGTGACGTCGATGCCGTCATCATGCGAAAGACGTTGGGGAACAACGATGTCGACCGCTGACCAGCCGCTCGTCCTTGGGATTGAGACGTCGTGCGACGAGACGGGGGTCGGCATCGTCCGGGGCGAGAGGCTCCTCGTCGACGCCATCGCGAGCAGCGTCGAGGAGCATGCGCGCTTCGGCGGCGTCGTGCCCGAGGTGGCGAGCCGGGCCCACCTCGAGGCGATGGTCCCGACCATCGAGCGGGCCTGTCGCGTTGCCGGCATCCGGCCGAGCGACCTCGACGCCGTCGCCGTGACGAGCGGACCCGGCCTGGCGGGTGCGCTCATGGTCGGGGTTGCCGCGGCGAAGGCGCTCGCCCTGTCGCTCGGCAGGCCGCTCTACGGCGTCAACCACCTCGGTGCCCACGTTGCCGTCGACATCGTCGAGCACGGGCCGCTCCCGGAACCGACGCTGGCGCTCCTCGTGTCCGGCGGCCACTCGTCGCTGCTGCTCGTCCCGGACGTCACCGCCGACGTCCAGCCCCTCGGGTCGACGATCGACGACGCCGCCGGGGAGGCCTTCGACAAGGTCGCCCGCGTGCTCGGGCTGCCCTTTCCCGGAGGCCCCCACATCGACCGGGTCGCGGCCGACGGGCACGTGACGATCGACTTCCCACGAGGGTTGACGACGGGTCGTGAGGTCGAGCGGCACCGGTACGACTTCTCCTTCTCCGGCCTCAAGACGGCCGTCGCCCGATGGGTCGCGGCCCGAGAGGCGAGCGGCGAGCCGGTGGCCGTCGCCGACGTCGCGGCGAGCTTCCAGGAGGCCGTGACGGACGTGCTGACGAGGAAGGCCGTCGACGCCTGCCGCCGGGAGGGTGTCCCCCACCTCCAGATCGGCGGTGGGGTGGCGGCGAACTCCCGGCTCCGGGCGATGGCGGCACAGCGCTGCGAAGCCGCGGGAATCGGTCTGCGGGTCCCGCGGCCGGGGCTGTGCACGGACAACGGCGCCATGGTGGCCGCTCTCGGGGCGCAGATGGTCCTGCGCGGGCGACCGGCCTCCGGCCTCGCGTTCACCGCAGACTCGAGCCAGCCGGTCACCGAGGTCTCCGTCTGAGAGCGGTCGGCGGACGCCAGGGTCGGCTCTAGCAGCGCGCGAGACCGCGGGCGACCTTGAGCGCGATGACGCGGGTCGTCGACTCGAGGACCCGCGCGGCGAAGACCGGGTCGATGGCGGCCTCGGCGACGATAGCGGCGGCCATGACATCTGCGTCCGATGGTCGCGCCGTCAGGACGATGTCGCCGCCGGCCTCGATGAACCGAACCGCGCGCTGCCCGACGGGCACGTTCGCCACGGACGCGGCGGCGCCGACGTCGTCGCTGATCGTCACGCCACCCCACCCGAGACGGCCCCGCAGGATGTCGGTGATGATCCTGTGCGAGAAGACGGCGTTGACCCCGGGGTCGAGCCGGCTGTAGATCGCCGAGCTCACCATGACGAGGTTCGCCCCGGAACGGATCCCCGCCGCAAAGGGTCGCAGGTAGGGGTCGTCAACGGTCGTCGTCGTGTCGGTGATGCCCGTCGCGGAGAGGTCCGTGTTGTTCGTGATCCGACCGAGCCCTGGGTAGTGCTTCAGCGTCACGGCGACACCACCGATGTGCATGCCGGTGACGAAGGCGGCGACCATGCGGGCGACCTGGTCGGGGTCGGACGAGAACTCGCGGTACCAGTGCCCGATCGGTCCGTTGGCCGTGCCGAGGCTCGCGGGCACCGTGTCGGCGACCGGGGCGAGGTTGACGTTGACGCCGGCGGCGCGGATCTCGCGAGCCCAGACGGCGGCCGACGCCGTCTCCTGGCTCGTCGACTGCGTTCCCTGGGTCAGGGCGGAGGGGATCGCGGAGAACCCCGAACCGCGCAGCTGCTGGACCTCGCCGCCCTCCTGGTCCGCGGCGATGAGGACGCCGAGGCCGGCGGTGGGCTCACCCGCCAGGTGGCTCGTCGCGGCGCGGACCGGCCAGAAGCCGGTCCAGCCGCCCAGGAGCACGACCCCCCCGATGCCGTCCCGGGCGATCGTCGCGTCGAGCGACGAGGTCCCGGCGTTGACGCTCAGCCCGACCATGAGCAGCTGGCCGGCGCGTTGCGTCGGGCTGAGCTGGCTGGCGAGCCGCGCGGCACAGGACGCCGGGGTGGTCGTCGAGGTGGTCGTCGTCGAAGGCCGCGTCGTCGTCGTGGACGTCCGGGTCGTCGGCGCCGGCCGTGACGGAGCCGCCGTCGTCGTGGCCGGGGCGGTCACGCTCATGGTGGAGGTGGTCGACGTGGAGGGCGCGCTCGTCGAGGAGCCTGGCGAGGTCGCGGGGGTACCCGTGCACGCGGCGACGGCGCCGGCACAGGCGACGAGGATGGCGGGTCGCCATCGTCCCCTCACGAGGAGATATCGTAGCCGCGCCGGATGCCGGGAGCGGCGTCCTAGGCTGGCAAGATGATCGACCTCCACACCCACTCCACGGCGAGCGACGGCACGGACGCCCCTGGGGAGCTCGTCGCCGCGGCCAAGGCGGCCGGGGTGGGCACGCTGGCCATCACCGACCACGACTCGACGCAGGGGTGGGATGCCGCGGCGGAGGCCGCGACGGCCTGCGGAGTCGACCTCGTGCGCGGCATCGAGGTCTCGTGCCGGCACGGCGGGGTGAGCATCCACCTGCTCGCCTACCTGCCCGACCCGGAGTCCCCGACGCTCGTTGCGGAGCTCGCCCACGCTCGGGCAAGCCGAGAGGCCAGGCTCGCGCGGATGGTCGCGCTCATGGAGGCCGATGGGGTCCCCATCACGTATGCCGAGGTCCTCGCGCAGGTGCAGCGGCCGGGCACGACCGTCGGGCGTCCCCACATCGCCGACGCTCTCGTTGCCAGTGGGGTGGTCCCGCATCGGGACGAGGCCTTCGCCAGCTATCTGCACAGCGGAACCCCGTACTACGTCGCGCACTACGCCTGTGAGGTCGTCGCGGCCGTGCGGTTCGTGCGCGAGGCCGGCGGGGTCGCCGTCATGGCCCACCCGTTCGCCGCGGCGCGGGGGCGCGTCGTCGGCGACGACGTCATCGAGGCGATGGCCGACGCCGGGTTGGCCGGCCTCGAGGCGTTCCACCACGACCACGACGCCGAACAGACCCGTCATGCCGTCGACCTCGCCCGGTCGCTGGGCCTTTTCGTGACCGGGTCGAGCGACTACCACGGGACCGGCAAGGTCAACGTCCTCGGCGAGCACGTCACCGACCCCGACGTGCTCGCGGCCATCGAGGAGCAGGCCCGCAGCGGGGTTGCTGTCCTGCGCAGCTGACCGTCGGCGGCCGCCGCTACCGTGGGCGACGTGAGCGGGTCGGCGGGGGCGCAGGGGCGCTCGTTCGGCGGGCTGCCCGAACCCCTGTATGCCGCGTCCCCGTCGCGTCTGCTGACGTGGCTGGACTGCCCGCGCCGCTACCGGATGACCTACCTCGACCGTCCCCGCCCGGTGCCGCGCCGGCAGCGCGCTCACACCTCGCTCGGGCTGTCGGTCCACAACGCGCTGCGCGACTGGTGGGACCTGCCCGACGGAGATCGCACGCCGTCGGCCGCGGCGGAGCTGCTCGGCACGGGCTGGATCGACGTCGGCTTCCGCGACGCGGACCAGTCGGGTTCATGGCGTGACCGTATGCGGGGCGCCGTCACCGCATACGTGCAGGGGCTCAACCCGGACGCCCACCCCCTCGGCGTCGAACGGGCCGTCGCCATGGTGACCGGGCAGCTTCGACTGCACGGGCGGGTCGACCGCCTCGACGACCGGGCGGGTGAGCTCATCGTCGTCGACTACAAGACGGGCCGGCGACCACCGACCGAGGACGACGCCAGGTTCTCGCTGCCGCTGGCGCTCTACGCCGCCGCGGTGTGGAAGATGTTCCGGCGCCCCTGTGTTCGCGTCGAGCTCCACCACGTGCCGACGGGGACGGTCGCCGCCCACACGCACACGCCGCAGTCCCTGAGCAACCGGGTCGAGGAGGCGAGGTCGATCGCCGTCGACGCGCGAGGGGCGGAGCGTGACTACGCGCGCGCCGGCACCGGGTCCGGTCGCTTCCCGCCGCGTCCGTCCCCGCTGTGCACGTGGTGCGACCTCCGGGCGCACTGTCCCGAAGGCCAGGCCGTCGGCCCGGAGCAGCCGGACTGGGCCGGCCTCGACCCGCAGGACCTGCCTCCGGACGCGTCCGGCCCGGGCGCGGCCTCGGTCACGTAGGCCACGCCCTGCCCCGCTGCTCTGGGAGGATGCACGCGTGCCACCAGCCAAGAACCGCAAGCGACGGGCCACCGTCGTCGCCCTCGCCAACCAGAAGGGCGGGGTCGCCAAGACGACGTCCGTCGCGTCCCTCGGCGTCGCGTTCGCCGAGCTGGGCCGCCGAGTCCTCCTCGTCGACCTCGACCCGCAGGCATGCCTGACCTTCAGCCTCGGCATCGACCCCGACCGCGTGCAGCAGTCCATCCACGAGGTGCTGCTCGGCCAGGCGCACATCGGGGAGGCGATCCTCCCGGCAGGCGGCGGCGTCGACCTCGTCCCGAGCACGATCGACCTCGCCGGGGCCGAGGCCCAGCTCCTGGCCCGGCCGGCGCGCGAGTACATCCTCCAGGGCGTGCTCGAGCAGGCGCTCGGGGACTACGACGTGGTCCTCCTCGACTGCAGCCCGAGCCTCGGCGTCCTCACCCTCAACGCGCTGACGGCTGCCGACGGCGTCATCATCCCCATGCCGGCCGAGATGCTGGGGCACCGCGGGGTCGGCCAGCTGCTCGACACCGTGCATGACGTCCGACGCATCCTCAACAAGAAGCTCACCGTCCTGGGGATTCTTCCGACGATGTACGACGGCCGCTCCAACCACGCCCGCGAGGTGCTCGCCGACGTCGGGGAGCGCTACGACGTGCCCGTCCTCGCGCCGCCCATCCCGCGGACGGTCCGCTTCGCCGAGGCGCCTGCCGTCGGGCGGTCCATCCTCTCGACGG
Organism: Actinomycetes bacterium; assembly: GCA_021783215.1. GTDB lineage: Bacteria > Actinomycetota > Actinomycetes > Actinomycetales > Dermatophilaceae > JAJXUB01. The sequence goes on from JAJXUB010000013.1 coordinate 20,033, forward strand.
CGCGGCGGTCGCGTGGCGCCGAGGCCTACCGCGAGGTCGCCCGCTCCCTCCTGCCGCGAATCTGACAAACCGGCGCGCCGCGGCATACGGTGGCTCGCATGCCATCGACCACACGTGCCCTGTCCCTCGCCGCCGCCGGTGCGCCGTTCGCCAAGGTCGACCTCGAGCGACGCGACCTGCGCGACGACGACATCCTCATCGACATCGCCTTCGCGGGCATCTGCCATTCCGACATCCATACCGGGCGCGACGAGTGGGGCGCGGCGCACTACCCGCTGACGCCCGGCCACGAGATCGCCGGCACCGTCGCCGCCGTCGGCGCGGCCGTGACCCGGCACAAGGTCGGGGACCGTGTCGGTGTCGGCTGTCTTGTCGACAGCTGCGGCGAGTGCGAGCCGTGCAAGAACGGGCTCGAGCAGTTCTGCACGAAGCCGTCGGTCGGCACGTACAACGCCCAGGGCTACGACGGCGAGTGGACCGCCGGCGGCTATGCCCGGCAGGTCGTCGTCTCCGAGCGGTTCGTCTGCGCGATCCCCCGCGGGATCGAGCTCGACGAGGCAGCGCCGCTCCTCTGCGCGGGGATCACGACGTACTCGCCGCTGAAGCGGTGGGGCGCCGGGCCGGGCAAGAAGGTCGCCGTCGTCGGCATCGGCGGCCTCGGTCACATGGCGGTCAAGCTCGCCGTCGCCATGGGCGCCGACGTGACGACGATCTCCCGGTCCGACGCGAAGTCCTCCGATGCCATCGCCCTCGGGGCGACCCGCCATGTCGCGACGAGCGACGGGCAGGCACTCAGGGACGCGCGAGGCCGCTTCGACCTCATCGTCAACACGGTGAGCGCCGACCTGGCGATGGAGGACTACCTGCCCCTGCTCCGTCCCCTCGGCGTCATGGTGAACGTCGGCCTGCCGTCGCAGCCGTACGCGGTCCACCCCGGCTCGCTCATCGGCGGCGACAAGGTCCTCGCCGGCTCGATGATCGGGGGAGTCCCCGAGACCCAGGAGATGCTCGACTTCTGCGCCGCCCACGGGATCGGCGCGAGCGTCGAGACCCTCGACGCCACCGACGCGGCGGCCGTCGACGCGGCGTGGGACAACGTCGTTGCGGGAAAGGTCCGCTACCGCTACGTCATCGACGCGGCGACGATCTGACCCGTCGGGGCGCCTCTACGCCGCCCCGCCGCCCTGGGCCGCGCCGTGGGTGCGGCGGCGGGTCCGGCTGCGGGGGGCGGAGTCCCGCGTGGGTGGGCTGTCCGCCCGCTTCGGCGCGTGACCGCCGCGTGCGCCCTGGCCGCGGCGGCCCGAGGACTTGCCCGTCTCGCCGAGATCCTCGATCTGCTCGGCACCGAGACCGGCGCGCGTCTGCGACGACTTCGGCAGCCGGCCCGTCGTCCCCTCGGGGATGTCCAGGTCCGCATACAGCTGCGCGCTGCTCGAGTACGTCTCCTCCGGCTCCGGGATCCCGAGGTCGAGGGCCTTGCTGATGAGGCCCCACCGGGGCAGGTCGTCCCAGTCGACGAACGTCACGGCGATGCCGGTGTTGCCGGCGCGGCCGGTCCGGCCGATCCGGTGGACGTAGATCTTCTCGTCCTCGGGGCACTGGTAGTTGATGACATGGGTGACGTTCTCGACGTCGATGCCGCGGGCCGCGACGTCCGTCGCGACGAGGACGTCGACCTTGCCGTGCCGGAACGCGCGCATCGCCTGCTCCCGGGCGCCCTGCCCGAGGTCGCCGTGGATGGCTGCCGCGGCGAACCCGCGTTCGGTGAGGTCGTCGGCGACCCGGGCCGCAGTCCGCTTCGTCCGGCTGAAGATCATCGTCAGGCCGCGGTCGCGGGCCTGGAGGATCCGGGAGAGCATCTCGACCTTGTCCATGGCGTGCGCCCGGTAGACGAACTGCTCGATCGCCTTGACCGTCTTGCTGTCGTCCTGGTCGTCGCCGACGGCGCGGATGTGCGTCGGCTGCGACATGTACCGCCGGCCGAGCGCGACGACGGCGCCCGGCATGGTCGCCGAGAAGAGCATCGTCTGGCGGGAGGCCGGCGTCATGGACAGGATCCGCTCGACGTCGGGGAGGAACCCGAGGTCGAGCATCTCGTCCGCCTCGTCGAGGACGACGGTGCGAGCACCGGACAGGTCGAGGTGGCCCTGCTTGGCGAGGTCGATGAGCCGGCCCGGGGTGCCGACGACGACGTCGACCCCCTTCCGCAGCGCGTCGACCTGCGGCTCGTAGGCCCGTCCGCCATAGACCGTGAGGACCCGGACACCCCGCCGTGCCCCGGCCCGCTCGAGGTCGCGGGCGACCTGGACCGCCAGCTCACGGGTCGGGGTGACGGCGAGCGCCTGGGGGCGGCCCGGCTTGGGCAGGTCGGCATACGCGGCGTCCGTGGGGGTGGCGACGCGCTGGAGGATCGGGATCCCGAACCCGAGGGTCTTGCCGGTCCCCGTCTTGGCCTGGCCGATGATGTCGTGGCCGCCGAGGGCGACCGGCAGGGTCATGGCCTGGATGGGGAACGGGTGGACGATGCCGAGATCCTTCAGGGCGGCACAGATGTCGGGATGGACGCCGAAATCGGCGAAGGTGGGTTCGGACACGGGAGAGTTACCTCGGCTCGGTGCGCGCGGCGTTGGTGCCGCACGGGAAACGGTCGGAGCCGATCGGAGGTCTTCGTGCGCGGGCGAGGCGTGCTCGCGGGGGATGCGTCGCGCGGTAGTCAGGTGAGTCGGGCCGACCGGGCACCGGTGATCACGGACGAGTCTACCCGGGCCCGCACTACGCTGGCGCCATGTCCGACGACCCGACGCTCGACGACCCCGCCTACCACGCCGCCGTCGTCGACCTCCTGGGCGCCCTTGCGTATGCCGAGCTGTCGGCCTTCTCACGGATGGCGGCCGACTCCGAGCTCGCGCCGACGCTCGCGAACAAGGCCGAGCTCGGCTCCGTCGCCGTCACCGAGTTCCACCACCACGAGGCCCTCGTCGCGGAGCTGGCCCGCATCGGGGCGGACCCCGTGGCGGCCATGCAGCCGTTCATCCATGCGCTCGACGCCTTCCACGAACGGACCCGGCCCAGCTTCTGGCTCGAGGGCGTCGTCAAGGCCTACATCGGCGACGGGATCGCCGCCGACTTCTACCGCGAGATCGCTCGCTTCGTCGACGACCGGACGAGGGACCTCGTCCTGTCCAGTCTCGACGACGTGACCCGCGCGGACTTCGCCGTCACGGTCGTCCGTGACGGCATCCAGGCCGACCCGCGTGTCGCCGGCCGGCTCGCCCTGTTCGGGCGCCGGCTCATCGGGGAGGCGCTGACCCAGGGACAGCAGGTCGCCGTCGAACGGGACGGGCTCGCCTCGCTGCTCGTCGGGGGTGTCGGCCGAGGCGGCGGAGCCGACCTCGCGGAGATCGGCCGGATGTTCGCCCGGATGACCGACAACCACTCCAACCGGATGGCCCGGCTCGGCCTGACCCCCTGAGGCTCGGCCACCGGGAACGAGCGAGGGGCCCGTATGCCACGGCATACGGGCCCCTCGGCACGGACGGTCAGACCTGCCTCCTGCCGGTGACCATGCCGTAGATGACGACGAGAACCGCGGCGACGATGACGCTGATGATCCACCGGATCCAGTCGATGCCGCTCGTGCAGGCGACGCCGAGAAGGCCGGCGATGTAGTAGCCGATGATGGCGCCGAGGATACCGAGGATGATCGTGACGGTCATCGAGATGTTCTGGCTGCCCGGAAGCACGAGCCGGGCGAGGCCGCCGATGATGGCGCCGACAATGATCAGGACGATGATCTCGACAAGGACGTTATGACCGCTGCACAACAGCGTGACCGTTGGAGCAATGGCTGACATGCGTGACTCCTTCTGGGCCGGGTGTTGCCTGGGCGTGTCCGCCCCACCGTGGGGCGAACGCTGAGGTCAGACAGGTCCCTGTGCAAACCCCATGCCCGTGAATCTAGCGAGTCAGGGGGCGGAAGTCCGGTGTCGGCGTCGCGCTGATTCCGCGCCGTTGCCGAACCGTTAGCACCGGTCCTGGGCCGTCAGGCGCCGAAGCCGACGCGGCTCTTGTCCGTCTCGCCGAGCTGCACCCATCCGATCGCGGCAGCGGGGACGAGGACCTGTCGCCCCTTGGCGTCGCGCAGCGTGAGCAGGCCTCCGCCGTCGAGCGCCGCAAGGACCTCCTGGGTGATCTCTGCGGCCGTCCCGTCGGCGTCGATCTCGACCTCGCGAGCGACGTTCTGGACGGCGATCTTGACCTCCATGCGGGGGCACCTCTCTAGGCGACGTGTTTCGTGAGTGACGGTACGCAGGGACCAACGACCGGCGTTCGCCTATCCTTCCCCCTCGATCTTGGGGAAGGACCCGAGGCCGCGCCACGCGAGGGCGGAGACGAGGTGGGCGGCCTCGTCCCGAGGGACGTCGAGACCCTGGGCGAGCCAGTGGCGGGCGGCCACCTGGGCCATCCCCGTCAGGGCGACGCCGAGGAGCATCGAACGTTGCTCGTCGAGGCCCGTGTCGTGGGCGATGACCTCGGCGACGATCTCGCTGCAGGACATCATGACGTTGTCGAGCCGGTCCCGGACCTGGGGCTCGCTCGTCAGGTCGGACTCGAAGACGATCCGGAACGCGCCCCCGTCCGCCGACACGAAGGCGAAGTAGGCGTCGATCGTCGCCTCGACCTGGTCGTGCCCGTTGGGGCCGGCGTCCACGATGGCGTCGCGGGCCAGCTGGCCGAGGGTCTCGCAGCTGCTGTCGAGCAGGGCGAGATAGAGCTCCAGCTTGCCGGGGAAGTGCTGGTAGAGAACCGGCTTCGACACTCCGGCACGGTCGGCGATGTCGTCCATGGCTGCGGCGTGGTAGCCCTCCTCGACGAACACCTCCTGCGCGGCGACAAGGAGCTGGGCGCGCCGGACGGAGCGGGGAAGGCGTTGCCCGCGTGACGCGGACGGGACCGACGTGGCCACGGCTTGCACCTCTCGCTTCCTGCGACGGGCGCGCCCGCCGTCCTGCTAACGGTCGGTCCATCCTAGGGCGAGCTAGTCTCGCGATATGCCGTACGCCCCGCTCGTGCCGCCCGCGCCGTGGCTGACGGGGGACGAGCGGGCCCGCTACGCGCGGCACCTCACCCTCGGCGACATCGGGGAGATGGGACAACGACGGCTGAAGAACGCGCGCGTTCTCGTCGTCGGCGCTGGTGGCCTCGGATCTGCGGCGATCCTCTATCTCGCGGCGGCCGGAGTCGGCACCATCGGCGTCGTCGACGACGACCTCGTCACGCTGAGCAACCTCCAGCGCCAGGTGATCCACGCGACGGCATCCTTGGGTCGACACAAGACTGACTCGGCGGCCGACGCCGTCGCCGCCCTCAACCCTCTCGTCACCCTCGTCCCGCACCGCGAGCGCCTGACCCCGGCCACGGTGCTGACCGTCCTGGCCGACTACGACGTCGTCGTCGACGGGTCCGACAGCTTCGCGACGCGCTACCTCGTCAGCGACGCGTGCGTCCGGCTGGGACTGCCCGACGTGTGGGGCAGCGTGCTCGCGTTCGACGGCCAGGCGAGCGTGTGGTGGCCGGGCATCGGGCCCTGCCTCCGCTGCGTGTTCCCGGCACCCCCGCCGGCCGGGGCCGTCGCGTCGTGCGAGGCCGCCGGTGTCCTCGGGTCCGTGTGCGCGGCCGTCGCGGCGGTCCAGGCCACGGAGACCGTCAAGCTTCTCCTGGGGATCGGGGAACCGCTCGTCGGTCGCGTGCTCGTCGTCGACGCCCTCGGGCAGCGCACCGGCGAGGTCACCGCCGCCCGCAACCCCGACTGTCCCGTATGCCGCCCGGGAGCCCCCTTCCTCGGCCCCCTCACCGAGGAGGGCGGTGTCGCCGGCGCCTGCACGGACCGGGGCGGCGCCCCCGCCGTCACACCGGCGGACGTCGTCGCCGCCGGTGACGCCGGGGGCCTCCTCGTCGATGTCCGCGAGGCGCGCGAACGAGCCGTGGCCTCCATCCCGGGATCGGTCCACGTCCCGATGTCGGCTCTCCGCGCGGGCTGGCGCCCCGAAACGGGCCGGAAGGTCGTCGTCTACTGCGCGACCGGCATACGGTCCGCGGAGGCGGCCCGGATCCTGGCCGCGGAGGGGCACGCTGTCGCGGACCTGGCCGGTGGCCTCGCGGCGTGGGCCGACGCCGGCCTGGCCGTCGGCTCGGGGGACTGATGCGCGGACGCGACGGGCTGCCGACGTCGTTCGCCGAGGACGTCCTGGACCTCTCGTCGCGGATCCCGCAGGGCCGCGTCCTCTCCTACGGCGACGTCGCCGCTGTCCTCGGGTCCGGCGGCGCTCGGGCGGTCGGGACCGTCATGGCGCGGTTCGGCTCGGACGTCCCGTGGTGGCGCGTCGTCCGCTCCGACGGGCACCTCCCCGCCGGACACGAGCGGGAGGCCCTCGCCCGGCATCTGGCGGAGGGCACCCCGCTGGTCCGACGGCGTGGCCCGACCATCGTGGCGCGGGACCGTCGCATCGACATGTCCCGGGCACGCTGGACGGACGCGGGGTAGCCACGACCGGCGCCGGCGCTGTCGGAGGCCTGTGGTCTGATCGTCGCGTGGTGCTCCTGCGCAGACCGGCCGCGACGTCCGTCCCGGGCCTGCCGGCACCGAGCGCCGACCAGGCGGCCGTCCTTGAGGACCCCTCCGGCGTCGTCCGGGTCGTCGGGGGGCCGGGGACGGGCAAGTCGGCCCTCGCGGTCCACGTCGTCGTCGACCGGGTCCGGCGCCGTGGGCTCGACCCCGACCGGTGCCTCCTCGTCGCCGCGACCCGGACGGCCGCCGCGACGCTCCGCGACGCGACGACGGCGGCGCTCGGGGGCACGACGACCCAGCCGCTCGCGCGGACTCTCGCCTCGTTCGCCATCGGGGTGCTCCGCGCCGACGCGGCGCTCCGCGGCGAGCCGGCTCCCCGGCTGCTCAGCGGCCCCGAGCAGGATGTCGTTCTCGCCGAGCTCCTCGCCGGGCACGCGTCGGGGGAGGGCAGGGACCCCGGCTGGCCCGAGGCGGTTCGACCGGCCCTGGGGACCCGCGGGTTCCGGGGAGAGCTGCGCGACCTGCTCATGCGGGCCACCGAGCTCGGGCTCGAACCGGATGACCTCGCCCGCCTCGGGAGCGCCCGCGGGCGCCCGGAGTGGGTCGCCGCTGCCCGGGTCCTCGACGAGTACGACGAGGTCACCGCCCTCTCCCGGCCCGGGGCATACGACCCCGCCTGGCTCCTCTCCGCCCTCGCCGACCGGGTCGACGAAGACGCCGGCGTGCGCGACCGCCTCCGGACACAGGTTCGGACCGTCGTCGTCGACGACGCTCAGGAGCTGACTCCCGCGGGCCTCCGGCTCGTCCGCACGCTCGCTCGCCTCGGCGCCCCGCTCGTCATCCTCGGCGACCCCGACTCTGCCGTCCAGACGTTCCGCGGCGGTGACCCGAGCGGATGGACCTCGCTCGGCGGGAGCGTCCACGTCCTGACCCGGTCCTTCCGCCTCCCTCGCGAGGTCGCGACCGCCGCCGCCCGCGTGACCGGCCACATCGGTGTCCTCGGTGACCAGGCCCGCCGCACCCTCCGGCCCACCGAGGTGAGCGGGGCCGTCGAGGCGCACGTCCTGCGCTCGGGCGCCCAGGAGGGGGCCTTCGTCGCCTCCGTTCTTCGCCGGGCGCACCTCCTGGACGGGATGCCGTGGTCGGACATGGCCGTCATCGTCCGGGGCGCCGGTCGCACGGCGGCGCTCCGGCGCGCGCTCTCGGCGGCGACCGTGCCGGTTGCGGCCGCCCTGACCGACGCTCCCGTCCGGGACGAGAGCGCGGTCCGCCCCCTCCTGACCCTCCTCGAGCTTGCCCTGGCGAGCACGGCCGACGAGGACGACCCCGACCCGGGCGCCGTCGTCGACCTTCTTCAGTCCCCGTTCGGCGGGGCCGACGCCGTGTCGCTTCGGCGGCTCCGTCGCAGCCTGCGACGCGTCGAGCTCGAAGGCGGCGGCGGCCGGCCGGCCGACGTCCTCCTCGCCGACGCGGTGTGCCGCCCCACCGTCCTGTCCGAGGTCGGCGAGGAAGGCTTCGCCGCCCGCCGCATCGCACGGATGCTCGCCGCCGGGGTGACCGCCGCGTCGAACGGCGACGCGACGGCCGAGTCCGTCCTCTGGGCGATCTGGGCGGCCGCCCGGGTCGCCGAGGCGTGGCGTGAGCAGGCCCTCGCCGGCGGAGCCATGGGTGCGCGCCGGGACCGCGACCTCGACGCCGTCGTCGCGCTCTTCGACGCGGCGGCCCGCTTCGTCGACCGGTTGCCCGCGGCGTCGCCCGAGGCGTTCCTCGAGCACATCCGGGCCGAGGAGGTGGCCGGCGACTCGCTCGTTGCCCGGGCGCCCGTCGGGGACTCCGTCGCCCTGCTCACCCCTGCCGCGGCCGCCGGGCGCGAGTGGCGGCTCGTCGTCATCGCCGGCGTGCAGGAGGGGGCATGGCCCGACCCGCGTGTGCGGGGGACCCTCCTGCGGACGACCGATCTCGTCGACGCCGCTCGTGGTCGCGACCCGTCGTGGCGGGCCGCCCAGGCGGCGGTCCGCCACGACGAGACGCGGCTCTTCCACGTCGCGCTCACCCGGGCGTCGGACCGGGTCGTCGTCACCGCCGTCCGCAGCGACGACGAGCAACCGTCGCCCTACCTCGACGTCGTGAGCCCGAGCCGAGGGGGGCAGGACCGGCCGTTCACCGATGTCGAACGGCCCATGACGATGCGGGGACTGGTCGCCGCGCTGCGCCGGGATCTGCTCGCCGACGCGGCCGCGACGCGTCACGACGCCGAGCTACAGCTCGCGCGCCTCGCCCGGTCCGCAGTCCCGGAGGCCCACCCGTCGGCGTGGTGGGCGCTGCGCACCGTGACGTCGGACCGACCGATGCAGCCGCAGGGCACTCCGGTCCGCGTCTCGCCGTCGGCCGTCGAGGGGTTCCAGCGCTGCGGGCTGAGATGGCTGCTCGGCACCCGGGGCGGCGCCGGCCCCGCCGTCGGGGTCGCCTCGCTCGGGACGCTCATCCACGAGGTCGCGGCGGAGACGCCCGACACCGACGCCGACCGCGCGGCCATGCATGCCCGGCTGGACGCCAAGTGGCCGCGGCTCGGCCTCCGGCCGGGGTGGGTGGACGACCAGACCCGGCGCGAGGCATACGACATGGTCGACCGGCTGGCGACGTACTTCGCGGCGGCGGCCGCGTCGGGCTGGACCCGGGTCGGTGCCGAGGTGTCGATGCGTGTCGCGATCGGGCGAGCCGAGCTCGCGGGGCGGGTGGACCGGCTGGAGCGGGACGATGCGACGGGCGCCCTGCGGGTCGTCGACTACAAGACGGGGTCCTCGAAGCCGGCCAGGGACGAGCTGGCCCGCCACCCGCAGCTGGGCGCCTACCAGGTGGCCATCGCCGAGGGCGGCTTCGTCGAGCACGGCACGTCCAGCGGCGGCGCCGGTCTCCTCCAGCTCGGCAGGCGCGCGCTCGCCGTCCCCGCGGTCGAAGCCCAGGCGCCCTTGGCCGACGACGAGGACCCGGCATGGGCGAGGGAGCTCATCGAGGCGACCGCCGACGGGATGGCGGGGGCGAGCGTCACGGCGACCCCGGACGAGGCCTACTGCCGGACCTGCCCGGTTCGTGACTCGTGTCCGGCGGCGCCCGAGGGGGAGGGGATCCGGCTGTGAGCGAGACTCGGCTCAGCGCCGCCACGCTCGCGCGTGCGCTGGGGCTACCGCTGCCCACGCCCGAACAGGAGGCGATCATCGAAGGGCCCCTCCGGCCGACCCTCGTCGTCGCCGGCGCCGGCTCCGGCAAGACGGAGACGATGTCCGCACGGGTTGTCTGGCTCGTCGCCAACGGGCTCGTCGATCCGGAGGAGGTCCTCGGCCTCACCTTCACCCGGAAGGCGGCGGCGGAGCTCTCCGACCGGGTCGGCCGTCGCCTGGGCAGGCTCCGTGACGTCGGCCTGTGGTCGCCGCCCCTGACGCCGTCCGGAGCGGCCGCCCTCGACGCGACCCCCACCGTCTCGACCTACCACTCGTATGCCGGGCGTCTGGTCCGCGAGCATGCTCTCCGCCTCGGTCACGAGCCGGATGCCCGGCTCGTGACCGAGGCGGCCGCGTGGCAGTACGCCGCGGAGGCCGTCGCGGCCTACGACGGACCGATGTGGGCCATGGACAAGCGCGAGTCGACGGTGACCGCGGCCGTCGTCCACCTGGCCGGCGAGCTCGCCGAGCACCTGCGCTCCCCGGACGAGGTGTCGGCCTACCTCGATGCGGTGAGCGCGCACGTCCGCGCGTTGCCGGGCACGCTGCCGAAGGGCGGTCTCGTCGGCGACCTGCTCGCCAACATCGAGCTCCACCGTCTCGCCGTGCCCATCGTCGGCCGGTTCCTCGAGCTCAAGCGCTCGCACGACGCGCTCGACTTCGCCGACCAGATGGGCCTCGCCGCGCGCCTGGCGCGGGCGTTCCCCGAGGTGGGCGCGCTCGAGCGGCAACGGTTCCGGGTCGTCCTGCTCGACGAGTTCCAGGACACGTCCGAGGCACAGATGGAGCTCCTGCGCCGCCTCTATGCCGAGGGAACCGATCCCGTGCCCGTCACCGCGGTCGGCGACCCCCACCAGTCCATCTACGGGTGGCGCGGGGCCAGCGCCTCCACCCTCGCGCGGTTCCCCGACGCCTTCGGTGGCGACGAGCCCGCCCTCCAGCTGCCGTTGACGACGAGCTGGCGCAACGACGTCGCCGTCCTCGACGTCGCCAACCACATCGCCGCCCCGCTGCGCGCCGACGCCCGCGTCCCCGTCGACCGGCTCCGGCCACGGTCCGGCGCCGGAACCGGCTCCGTCACCGTCGAGCGGTGCGCGAGCGACGTCGAGGAGGCGGCCCGCATCGCCGAGTGGCTCGACGGGATACGGGCGGCGCGCCCCGACGCCAGCGCGGCGGTGCTGTGCCGCAAGCGTTCCCAGTTCCCGGCGATCGTCCGGGCGCTGCAGGCGCGCGGGATCCCGCACGAGGTCCTCGGCCTCGGTGGCCTCCTCACGACGCCGGAGATCGAGGACCTCGTCGCCCTCCTGCACGTCGTTCAGGACCCGTCACGGGGCGACCGGCTCATGCGGCTCCTCACCGGTCCCTGTGTGCGGCTCGGCGCGGCGGACCTTGACGGGCTTCATGCCTGGGCCCGGCAACGGCAGCGGCGCGGCAAGCCCCCCGCAGGCACCCCGGCGGACCTCGCACCGGACTCCGCCGACGAGGTGAGCCTCGTCGAGGCGATCGCCGACCTGCCGCCGCAGGCGTGGGTCGGCCCGCATGGCGAGTCGGTGGGCCCCGTGGCGCTCGGGCGGCTCCGCGAGCTGGCGTCGGTCGTCGACCGGCTGCGTGCGTGCGCCGGGATGTCCCTCCCGGAGCTCGTCGGCGACGCTGAACGAGCCCTGGGTCTCGACATCGAAGTGGCGTCGCGGGCCGAGTACACGACGGCCGCGGCCCGAGCGCACCTCGACGCGTTCGCCGATGTCGCGGCCGGCTTCGCCGACGGGTCGCAACGGCCGTCGCTGCTCGCCTTCCTGTCCTGGCTCGAGGCGGCCCAGGCCGAGGAGCGGGGGCTCGACAAGGGCTACATCGAGCCACGGGACGACGCCGTCCAGGTCCTGACGGTCCACTCGGGCAAGGGCCTGGAGTGGGATGCCGTCGCCGTGCCGGGGTTCGTCGAGGGGACGTTCCCGGTCCATCGGGGCAGCGCCAAGGCCGACCCGGTCCGTGGCTGGCTCGCGCCGGAGGTCTCGGACAAGGGCTGGACCGGCGGCCTCCTCGACGGGGGCATCCCGTATGCCCTCCGGGGCGACGTCGAGAGCCTCCCGGTGTTGCGGTGGGAGGGCACGACGACGCAGGCCGAGCTGCGGGCCGAGGTCGCCGACTTCCTGGCCGCCAGTGGCCGGCATGCGATGGCGGAGGAGCGGCGCCTTGCCTACGTCGCCGTCACCCGGGCGCGCCGGGACCTGCTCCTGACGGCCCACGTGTGGGGCCACCAGAAACGGCCCAAGGTGACCTCGCGCTTCCTCATGGAGCTCATCGAACGGGACGCCGGGGCCGGGGGCGCGCCGACGTGCCGCATCGGGAACCTCGAACCGATGCCCCCGTCGGACGGGTCGCACCTGGTCAACCCGGTCCGGCTCGAGTCGGTCTCGGTGGGCTGGCCGGACGACCCCTCGGCCGCGCGCCGGGTCCGGCTCCTGCCCGCCGCCGACCGCATCCGCGTGGCCGTCGACGCGAGGGACATGCCACCGCCGCCGAGCGTCACCCACCCGGAGACCGAGGTCCTCCTCGCCGAGTGGCGTCACGCGGGCGACCCGATTCCGGTCGTCGCCGACCTCCCGCCCCACCTGTCGGCCTCCCAGCTCGTCGCCCTCGCCGCAGACGAGGACGCGTTCGCCTCCGCCCTGCGACGGCCGATGCCGTCCCGGCCGGCGCCCGCCGCCCGCCGGGGGACGGCCTTCCATGCGTGGGTCGAGCAGCACTACAGCCGCGCCGCCATCGTCGACCTCGACGAGCTGCCCGGGTCCGCCGACGAGGCGGCCGCGCCGGACGCGGCGCTGGGTGCCCTGCGCGCGGCGTTCCTCGCGAGCGAGTGGGCCGACCGTGAGCCCGCCGCCCTCGAGGTGCCCGTCGAGACGGTCGTCGCGGGCGTGGCCGTCCGCGGGCGGATCGACGCCGTGTTCGTCATCACCGGCGACGACGGACGGGACGTCCACGTCCTCGTCGACTGGAAGACCGGCCCACGCCCGACCGGCGCCTCCACGGCGATCCGTGCCATCCAGCTCGGCGCCTATGCCCTCGCCTGGGCTCGCCTGCACCGGCTTCCGCCGCAGGATGTCCGGGGCGCGTTCTTCTACGCGGCGACCGGAGAGACGGTGTGGCCGGAGCTACCCTCGGCGTCCGAGATCGAGGCCGTCCTCGGGACGTGAGGCGATGCTCAGCGGGCGCTGTG
>JAJXUB010000091.1 GCA_021783215.1 Actinomycetes bacterium
GTTCTACAACTACGGGTTCTTCGGCATCCTCGCCTACTCGCCGTTCCCACTGACGCATGCCGGCGCCCTCGCCGGGATCACCGTCGGTGCCTTCCAGCTAGGGCTCGTCTTCTTCGGGTGGGGGCTTTCCCTCGCGCTTGCGAGCGTCTTCCTCGCCCCGAGGCTGACGGGCCGGTTCGGCCGAGGTGCCGTCCTCACCACCGGCGCGGGGTTGCTCGCCGTGACCCTCCTCGTCCTCGCCGTCGACGTGAGGAGCTTCTGGGGGATCGTCGTCCCCGTTGTGCTCTCCGGTCTCGTCTCCGGGGTCATGAACACCGTCCTGACGGAGGCGGTCATGGAGTCGACGACCCTGCCACGGTCCGTCGCGTCGTCGACGTACTCCGGCGTCCGCTTCCTCGGCGGGGCGATCTCCTCGGCCGTCGCCGGTGGGGCGGCCGCGCGGTTCGGTGCAGCGACGCCCTACTGGCTGGCAGGTGGTGCCTTCGTCGTCAGTGCCTCGATCCTCGCCGCGCGCCGCGGCCACCTGGACGCTATCGATACGCACGTCGTCGTGTCACCGACGACGTCCATGAGCCCGTAAACCGGTCGCCAGGCGTCGTCGGTCGGCCGGCTCTTCCCCCCGTCACTATCGTTGAGCTGCTGCCCGTGGTCTGGGGCGGCACGTCGAGCTAAGGAGCGACATGAGCCACGGCAAGCAGGTCCTCGCCGACCTTTCCGATCCGGCCGCGCGGTTGCGGCACATGATCCCCACCGTCTACGAGGGCTTCTCGCATACGCACAAGGCGGCCCTCGGGGCAGGTGCCCTGGACACCAAGACCAAGGAGCTCATCGCGTTCGCCATCGGTGTGGCGCAGACGTGCGACGGGTGCATCGCCTCGCACGCGCGAGGAGCGGCTCGCGCCGGGGCGACCCCTGAGGAGGCGGCGGAGGCGATCGGCGTGACGATCCTCATGACGGGTGGCCCTGGCACCGTCTATGGTCCGCGTGCGTTCGAGGCCTTCATGGAGTTCCGCGAGCAGTACGACCGTTCTGCCGGCGAGAAGGACCAGTCGTAGGCCGCCGCCGGCCGCCGCACGCCTGGGTCGAGCACATCGAGAGGCGATGGCACACCTAGTCGGGGCCGAGGGCCTCCACCTTCAGTATCCGACCCGCGTCGTGTTCGACGCGGTGACGCTCGGCGTCAACGACGGTGACCGCATCGGGATCGTCGGCCGCAACGGCGACGGCAAGTCGTCGCTGCTCGGGATGCTCGCGGGGCGCATCGAGCCCAGCTCCGGGCGGGTGACCCGCCGCAGGGGAGTGCGGATCGGCGTGCTCGACCAGTCCGACACGCTGCATGGCGACACCACGGTCGGGCAGACCGTCGTCGGCGACCGCGCAGAGCACGAGTGGGCCGGCGATCCGAAGGTACGGGATGTCATCGCCGGCCTCGTCCCCGACATCCCGTGGCACGCCCGGATCGGCACGCTCAGCGGCGGACAACGCCGCCGGGTCGACTTGGCCGCCCTGCTCGTGGGCCAGTGGGACGTGGTCGCGCTGGATGAGCCGACCAACCATCTCGATGTCGAGGGGATCACCTGGCTAGCCGGTCATCTCAGGTCGCGGTGGGCGGCAAACGCCGGCGCGCTGCTCGTCGTGACCCACGACCGCTGGTTTCTCGACGAGGTCGCCACGGCGACATGGGAGGTCCACGACCGCGTCGTCGAGCCGTTCGAGGGCGGCTACGCCGCCTATGTGCTCCAGCGGGTCGAGCGCGACCGGCAGGCGGCGACCCTCGAGGCGAAGCGGCAGAACCTCTTGCGCAAGGAGCTGGCCTGGCTGCGCCGCGGGCCGCCGGCTCGCACGTCCAAGCCGAAGTTCCGCATGGACACGGCGTACCAGCTCATCGTGGACGTCCCACCGGCCCGGGACCGGCTGGAGCTCTCGCGGCTTGCGATGGCCCGCATGGGCAAGGACGTCGTCGACCTGCTCGACGCCGGGGTCTCGTTCGCCGGGCGTGAGGTGCTGCGCGGCGTGGACTGGAAGATCGCGCCGGGCGAGCGCACCGCCGTTCTCGGCGCCAACGGGGCCGGCAAGTCGACGCTGCTCGGTCTCATTGCCGGGACGACCGAGCCAACCGCGGGTCGCGTCAAACGGGGCAAGACCGTCCGGCTCGGCATGCTCGACCAGCAGTTCCGCGAGCTGCAGGGCATCGCCGGCGACCGGGTGCGCGACGTCCTCGCGCGTGCCAGGACCACCTACGTGGTCGACGGGAAGGAGCTGACGCCGGCGCAGCTGCTCGAGCGTCTGGGATTCGCCCGCGAGCACCTGTCCGCCCGAGTCGGAGAGCTTTCCGGTGGTCAGAAGCGGCGGCTGCAGCTGCTGCTCGTCCTGCTGAGCGAACCCAACCTCATGCTCGTGGACGAGCCGTCGAACGACGTCGACACCGACATGCTCGCCGCGATGGAGGATCTGTTCGACTCGTGGCCGGGAACGCTCATCGTCGTCTCCCACGACCGCTATCTCATCGAGCGCGTGACGGACCAGCAGTACGCGATCTTCAACGGTCGGCTGCGACACCTGCCCGGTGGGGTCGACGAGTACCTCCGAATGAGCCACGCCCTGCGCGCCGCTCCCGCTGCCGTCGCGCCCAAGACCGGCTCCGCACCAGGTGCTGGGCGATCCGGAGCCGAAGAACGAGCGATGCGCAAGGAGCTGAACGCGGCGGAGCGCAAGCTGGAGCGTGTCGCGGAACGCATCGCACGCATCCATGAGCGGATGGCCGCGCACGACCATGGCGACTACGAGGGCCTCGGTCGCCTCAACGAGGACCTGCGTCACGTCGAGGCAGAACAGGCCGCGCTGGAAGAACGCTGGCTCGAGCTGTCCGAGCTCGTGGGCTGAGGAAGGACCCTGACGAAGACTTCAGCGGTCGATCATGCGCTGCATGGCCTCCGGGTACCGGTCGCCCTGGATCTGCACGCCGGCCGACGCCCTGTCGAGGTCTGCCAGGTCCTCGGCCGTGAGCATCAGCTGCGCCGACCCGAGGTTCTCGTCGAGGCGCTCGAGCCGCCTGGTCCCGGGGATCGGCACGACCCATTGCTTCTGCGCCAGCAGCCACGCCAGGGCGACCTGGCCGACGGTGGCCTTCCTGCGCTCGGCCACCGTCGTGATGCGCTCGACGAGGGAAAGGTTGGCCCTGAGCGCCTGGCGTTCGAAGCGTGGGAGGGTGGCGCGGATGTCGCCCTCGCCGAACTGGGTCGAGGCGGTGACCTGCCCGGTCAGGAAACCGCGTCCCAGGCCACCCGGCCTGGACCGTGCGGTGAGGTCGTCGCCTACTACGTGGACGTACCTGCCCCGGACGAAAGCATGGCCGGGGTGACCGGGCGCGCAGCTGCGACCGGTTTGGGAACGACCGAGGCCGGCTGACGTGGGTTGCTATGCATCGCAACCGCCCACCTCGTCGGACACGCCGGGCTGCTCAGTGACTGGGACGCCCTCGTTCCTCAGATGGGCATCCTCGTTGTACGCCGTGACGAGCCAGCCGGTCGGAGAGCTCATGTCACGAGCGAGGCGGCAGATCGAGGCGTTCCGAAGGCCGTTCGACCGTGCTCTCTCCAGGACGCTCGCCTCGTCCAGGGCCTCGGCGACGTAGCAGAACAACAGGATCACGACGTCGTGGGCGGCGATGAGGACGCGCTCGTGCTCCTCGATGTTCGCCAGGTCGGTGAGCACGGCCCGTACGCGCATGGCAACGTCGGCCCAGGACTCCCCGCCAGGTGGCCGGTAGTAGAACTTCCCGAGCCACCTGCGCCGTTCCGCCTCCTCCGGATACCTGGCGCGGATCCCCGCCGTGGTCAGGGCGTCGGTGATGCCCAGGTCCCGGTCGCGAAGGCGCTCGTCGACCCGGTAGTCCAGCCTCTGCCCACCGACGGCCAGCGCGCGCTCGGCGGTCTCGCGGGCACGCCGGTAGGGGCTCGTCCAGACGATCCCGGGTCGCTGCTCCGCGGGCAGGCGGGCAAGCCACAGCCCCACGGCATGCGCCTGCTCCCGGCCGGTCTCGGACAGCTCGACATCGGGGTCCCGGGCCGTAACCGCGACGCGCTCCAGGTGGTCCCTGTCCGCAGTCTGGGCAGCGACGTTACCTGCCGACTGGCCGTGTCGGACGAGGATCAGCTCCCGGACTGACATGCCGGCGAGCATAGGACAGCGGACCGCCGGTCATGGGGCGCAGAACCGACTCGCACGGTGGCCGGCGAGCAGCTCACAGCGCTCGCGGTGGGCGCGCGGCCTACTTGGCCGCCACGGCGGCCAAGGCACGCCCGATCCGGCCCGCGGCGTCGGCAGCGACCTCCTCAAGGGCCGGTTGTCCGGTGACCTGCGCGATGAGGCCGGGATCCATGGCCTCGATGACCGTCTGCTCCTCCTGGCGTCGGACGACGACGCTGCAGGGCAGGAGGGTCGCGATAGCCGGGTCAGCCTTGACGGCCGCCTCCGCCAGCGGTGGCCGGCATGCCCCGAGAATGAGGAACGGGGGGAGCTCGGCCCCCGTCTTTGCCCGCAGCGTGGCCGCGAGGTCGATCTCGGTGAGCACCCCGAAGCCTTCGTCGCTGAGCGCTTCGCGCGTCGCGGCGACCGCCTCGTCGAAGTCGAGCCGGCTGGTGACGGTGATGGTGAATGCCATATCGGATTATCTCCCGTCCGGCCGCTCGCCACCAGGTCGCATTCCCCGCGGCGCCGGGCGACGACGGTCACCCGACCCACTGGTGGAGCTGCTTCTCCCTGAAGCGAGCCCATCGGTGGGCGAACGCGGCTTCCGCCTGTTCGGCACGTTGCTGCTCAAGGGCGTGCAGGCGGCCCATGGTGAAGGGGTTCTCACCATCGAGAAAAGCCTGCATACCGTACTCGCGGAGTCGACGACGAGCGACGACCGAGTCCTGGTGTGTACCGAGGGTCTCCTGGAGACCCTTCGTGGACGCGGCGAGCGAACGAGCGCCCATGCCCAGGGCAGGCACGGCGCCCTCGGCGGCGTATCGCAGGCGCTTGGTCTTCTTGCGAGCCTCGTGGAAGGCGACGTCACGCGCCGTCGGGCCTGTCGCCGCCTCGATGGCGAGGACCGCACGGCGGAGGAGCTCGACGTCGCGCGCCAGCAGGCTGGGCACCTGCTTCCTGGCCTTCCGGTCCCCAGCCGAGACCAACGGTGGGGCCGCGACCAGCTTGTCCATCGTCTCGAGGAGCTCGAGATAGCGGTCGCTGTCCAGGGCAGCGTTGGCCGCCTGTCGCCCGCTCTCGTAGAGCGCGCCGAGCTCGTCGTCGAGGCGTCGCTCGACGTCCCCGACCACGAGCTCCTCCGGCTCGGAGGCGAGCACCTCCCGCAGGTGCCCCCGGAGCACCTGCGCATCCCGTGCCTGCCCCAGCACCTCGCCGAGCCAACGCAGCTCCTCGCGAACCGGGTCGGTGACCGAGGTGTCGAGCAGCGGACGGAAGGTCGTCAGGGCCGACCGCAGCCGCCGAGCGGCGATCCGCAGCCGGTGGATCGCCTCGGGGCGTTCGTCACGGACACCAGCGTCCTGCAGGAGCAGTCGGTCCCTGTGACGGGCAAGCTGCCCCCTGAGCAGCTGTTCGACGGTGATCGTGGACGTGGCATTGGTGGACGCGAGCGCATACGTGGCAGAGGGCCGCGCGCCGACGACCCGGGCCAGCTTCGACGTAGCGGCGGCCGGAGCGGCGCCGGCGGCGAGCAGGCGCCCCTCCACGGCATCGAGGAGGGTAACCGAGCCGTCCCCGAGCTCGACCTCCCACTCCCGCCACACGAGCTCTGCGTCGCTGCCGCCTGGACGTTGCCCGTGCACGAGGTCGTCGCTGACGAGCGCCAGCACGGAGCCGGCGGCGTCGCGCAGCGGGTACTCGCGACGAGCCGTCGTCACGGTGGCGATCGGCCCGAGGGCACGGCCCCGGGCCAAGGCGCGCACCGCTCGAAGCAGTGTCGAAGGGACCGTGCCTTCGTCGCCCAGCGGCTCGCGTCGCTCGGTGCGGGTGTCCCGGCCCACCGGGAGCTTCAGGTGCCAGCCCGCGTCGGCGCCGCCGGTGCGGCG
This sequence comes from Actinomycetes bacterium, assembly GCA_021783215.1. Classification (GTDB taxonomy): domain Bacteria; phylum Actinomycetota; class Actinomycetes; order Actinomycetales; family Dermatophilaceae; genus JAJXUB01. The sequence continues at coordinate 6,075 of JAJXUB010000091.1, forward strand.
CCGCAGGGTCACGCCGTGCCGTGCGAGATCGAGCCCCGGGGTATCGAAGTACACGGCCTCCAGCTCGAGCTCCTCCGGCGGCCCGACCGAGCGCACGCCTGGCGTCTCAGCGAGGTCTGGAAAGACACGCGTCGGATCGACGTCGTACTTGCGCTCGACCTCCTCGTGGTGTGAACGCCCCATCGTCCGATCATCTCCCATGGTCAGTCGCACCACGAGCAACGGGCGCGGGGTCGGCGCAGGGATGCCCTCAGAGGCCAGGGGAGTGGGAGCGGGGCTCCCCCTCGCAGGCCATGGCCGCGCGCGGCTGCTGGTGATGGAGAACCTTCGGTCGGAACGACAACAGCGGGGCTGGACCCAGGCCGCGCCTGCCGAGCGTCTCGGAGTGTCGCGCCAGACCGTCGTCGCGCTCGAGACGGGGAGGTATGACCCCTTGCTCCCGCCGGCCTTTCGCACCTCGCGTCTCTTCGACAAGAGAGTCGAAACGCTCTTCATCCCATCGGAGAGATCCTGAAGGGGGACCACAGGCGTGCTCGTCGTGGACCGAATCCTGCCGCGTTCAGATGTGGGGGGAAGGGTCCGATGGCGGTCGGCTCCCACGCGATTGAAGCATCTACCCCGTCCTTCTCAGCCCTGGCTGGGCTCGTCGGTGCTGGCAACGGCGGTGGCGAGCAGATCACCAAGGGGGACCGACGGGTCGGCGAGGCGCTCCGGTTCGAGCCTGGGGCCGCTTTGGATGAGGGCCTTGATGTCGTCACCCTGGTCCCAGATGTTGGCGTTCATCGCGGCCAGCACTCGCCCGTCCTTTAGCCAGAAGGCCAGGAACTCTCGCCTTGTCCTGTCGCCACGGACCACGACGTGGTCCCACTCGGCTGCGTGCCCGTTGTACTCCATCCCCAGGTCGTACTGGTCGGAGTAGAAGTACGGAAGCCTCTCGTATGCCGTGTGCTGGCCCAGCATGTTGCGGGCCGCGACCGGACCCTGGTTCAGGGCGTTGGCCCAGTGCTCCATCCGGATCCGCCTGCCATACCGTGTGTTCCAGGTCGCCGCCACGTCGCCCGCGGCGAACACATCGGGAGCGCTGGTCGCCAGGAACTCATCGACGACGATGCCGTTCTCAACCCTCAGACCGGCATCTTCGGCCAGCTCGACTCGTGGCGTTGCACCGACTCCCACGATCACGAGGTCGCCTTCGATGACCACGCCGTCCGTCGTGCGCACCCCGCGTGCAGCCTTGTCGCCAACGATGGCCTCGATCTCGGTCGAAAGGTGCAGGTCGACACCGTGCCCGAGATGCAGGTCACGGTAGATGCCGCCGACTTCCGGGCCAAGGACCCGCGCGAGCGGGACGGGCTCGGGAGCGACCACCGCGACCTCGGCGCCCAGCTGACGCGCGGAGGCGGCGACCTCAGACCCGATCCAGCCGGCGCCGACGACGACGACCCGGCTCGCCGCCGCGATAGCCGCCCGCAGATCATCGGCGTCACCGATGGCTCGCAGGTAGGCGACCCCGGGCAGGTTCGCGCCCGGCAGCGGGAGGCGTCGCGGGGCGGCGCCGGTGGTCAGCAGCAGCCGGCTGTACGACATCCGGCCGCCACGGGCCAGCGTGATCTCGTGTGCGCCCGGATCCAGGGACCGCACCTTCGTGTCGGTCATCAGCTCGATGCGGTGGGCAGCATAGAAGCCCTCGTCGTGGACGTACAGCTTGGCGGCCGACACCTCGCCGCGCAGGTACTCCTTGGACAGCTTGGGGCGCTCGTAGGGGCGCCGGCTCTCCTCGCCGACCAGGACCACCCGCCCGTCGAACCCCTCGCTTCGCAGCGTCTCGGCAGCCTTTGCTCCGGCCAGGCCCGCGCCGACAATAACGAAGGTCTGATCTGTCGCCATGTTCACTCCCTCTGATGGTCGTCAGCCTCTGATCGTGCGGGCTCCGCGAGGGCTCCGGGCACCGCCGTCACTGGTACCGACCCGGATGTGAAGGATCGGTCGTCCCTC
>JAJXUB010000092.1 GCA_021783215.1 Actinomycetes bacterium
CCGTGCCGCCCGCGCCGCCGCGGCCGGAGGCGGCCGGAGGAAACCCGACCCGAGCGCGCCGCCTCCGTCGGCGGCCACGATCAAGAAGGTCACGGCGAGACGGCTACCCAAGGGGGGGACGGCGTGAGCACCACCACCGTCGTGGTCCACCCGTCCAAGGACGGGCTCTCGGACGCCGCCGCCGCCCGGCTCGTGACCGCTCTGCTCGACGCCGTCGCCGAGCGCGGGGTTGCCCACGTCTCGTTGACCGGTGGGTCGATGGGTTCGGCCGTCATCGCCTCGCTGACCCGCATGCGGGCGACGGCGGCGCTGGACTGGACGAAGGTGGTCGTGTGGTGGGGTGACGAGCGCTACCTTCCCGCCGGGGACCCCGACCGGAACGACACCCAGAACGACGCCGCCGGCCTCGACACGCTCGGCCTCGACCCCGCCAAGGTCCACCGGGTGCCCGGCCCCGACGACAGCCTGGACGCCGAGGCGAGCGCAGCTGCCTACGGGGACGCGGTACCGGTCGCCGAGGGAGGCCTGTTCGACGTCATGCTGCTCGGGGTCGGTCCGGACGGCCACGTCGCGTCCCTCTTCCCCCACCACCCGGCGGCGCGGACTCGCGACGTCAACGCCGTCGCCGTCCATGGCTCGCCGAAGCCGCCGCCGGACCGGGTGTCCCTGACGTTCGAGTGCCTCAACCGCTCGCGCCGTGTGTGGTTCGTCGTCGCCGGCGCCGACAAGGCCGACGCCGTAGGCCGCGGGGTCGGGCAGCCGGACCCGGACAACACCCCGGCAAGCGCGGTCCACGGAACGGAGGAGACGATCTGGCTGGTCGACCGCGATGCTGCCGCGGCGATCGGTCACGTCACTGGATGAGGCCGCGCTCTCTGAGGGCACTGAGCGCCTCGTCGAGGATCTGGGCGCCGTCGGAGTCCGACCGACGCTCCTTGACGTAGGCAAGATGGGTCTTGTAGGGCTCGACCTTCGGCGGCGCCGGCGGGTTCTCCTCGTCCTGGCCGGCCGGGAAGCCGCACCGCGGACAGTCCCACAGCTCGGGGACGACGACGCCGGCCTCCTCGGCGAAGCTCGGTCGGGTCGTATGCCCGTTGGAGCAGTAGTACGCCACGTAGACGCGGGGGGCCGCCTCGCCGCGCTCCGCCTCGCCCATCGGGCCCGCACCGACCCGGCTGCCCCGGATCGCGTTGCCACCAGCCATGTTTCGTTCCCCCGTTAGATGAAGCGGTCGATGACGCCGATGCCGACGATGCACGTGAACCATACGAGAGCCACCCCGACGGTGAAGCGGTCGAGGTTCCGCTCGGCGACCGACGAGCCACCGAGCGTCGAGGACATGCCTCCGCCGAACATGTCGGACAGGCCCCCGCCCTTCCCCTTGTGCATGAGGATGAGGAGGGTCAGGAAGAGTCCCGTGATGACGACGAGCAGCTGAAGCCCGATCCGGACCGCGTTCACTGGCGACATACCTCTTCGACGTGGGGACGACGCCGGCCGTCGGCCGGCGTCGCGCGAGCGACCCCAAGGATAACCCGCGCGAGCTCAGACCCCGACGTGGTCCCGGTAGCGACAGATCGAGGCGAACTCGACGGGGTCGATCGAGGCCCCCCCGACGAGGGCGCCGTCGACATCGGGCTGGGCCATGATCGCGGCGATGTTGCCGGCCTTGACGCTGCCGCCGTACAGCACCCGGACCCCCTCGGCGACGGCCGGGGAGTACAGCTCCCCGAGCTTCGCCCGGATGGCCGAGCAGACCTCCTGCGCGTCGGCGGGGGTGGCCACCTCGCCGGTCCCGATGGCCCAGATCGGCTCGTACGCGACGACGATGGTCGCCGCCTGCTCGGCCGAGACCCCGTCGAGGTCCGCGACGAGCTGACCGACGACATGCTCGACCTGGCGGCCCTGCCGGCGGACGTCGAGGCCCTCCCCCACGCACAGGATGGGCGTCAGGCCGTTCCGGTATGCCGCGGCGAGCTTGCGGGAGATCTGCTCGTCCGTCTCGTTGTGGTACTCGCGCCGCTCGCTGTGGCCGACGACGACGTAGGTGCAGCCGAGCTTGGCGAGGAACGCGCCGGAGATCTCCCCGGTGTAGGCGCCGGAGTCCTTCTCCGACAGGTCCTGGGCGCCGAGCTTCAGGCGGAGGTTGTCGCCGTCGACGAGGGTCTGGACCGAACGGATGTCCGTGAACGGCGGCAGCACCGCGACCTCGACGGCCGTGTAGTCGTGCTTTCCGTCGCGGAGGGTCCAGTCCAGCTTCTGGACGAGGTGGGTCGCCTGGAGGTGGTCCAGGTTCATCTTCCAGTTCCCTGCGATGAGCGGGGTCGCCGTGCTCGTCACGTCAGTCCTTTCCGAGGATCTCAAGGCCTGGGAGGGACTTGCCCTCGAGGTACTCCAGGCTCGCGCCGCCGCCGGTCGAGATGTGGCCGAACTGGTCGTCCGTGAAGCCGAGCCGGCGGACCGCCGCCGCGGAGTCGCCGCCACCGACGACGGTGAGCGCACCGGCGGAGGTGGCCTCGACGAGCGCCTGCGCGATGGCCTTCGTGCCGGCGGCATACGGGGCCAGCTCGAACGCGCCCATCGGCCCGTTCCAGAACACCGTCCTGCAGTCGGCGAGCCTTTCGACGAAGAGGGTGGCCGACGCGGGCCCGATGTCGAGGCCCATCCGGTCGGCGGGGATGCCGGACGCGGGATAGACCTGCGGGTCGGAGTCGGCCGTGAAGCCCGTCCCGGCGACGACGTCGACGGGCAGAACGATCTCGACGCCGGACTCCTTGGCCCGCGCGAGGTAGCCCGTGCACGCCTCCAGGCTCTGCCTGTCGAGCAGGCTGGACCCGACCTCGTAGCCCTCGGCGGCGAGGAACGTGAAGGCCATGCCGCCGCCGATGAGCAGCCGGTCCGCCGAGCCCATGAGGTTGTCGATGACGGCGAGCTTGTCGGCGACCTTGGCCCCCCCGAGGACGACGGCATACGGGCGCGTCGGGTGCTCGGTGAGCTTCCTGAGCACGTCGACCTCGGCGGCGACCAGCCCGCCCATGGCGGACGGGAGCCGGGTCGCGACGTCGTAGACGCTCGCCTGCTTCCGGTGCACGACCCCGAAGCCGTCCGAGACGTAGGCGTCCGCGAACGAGGCGAGCTCGTCGGCGAAGGCACCGCGCTCGGTGTCGTCCTTGCTCGTCTCGCCGGCGTTGAAGCGGAGGTTCTCCAGGAGCAGGACGTCACCGTCCGCCATTCGCGCCGCCTTGGCCTTAGCGTCCGGTCCGACCGTGTCGGTCGCGAAGGCGACCGGCCGGCCGAGGAGCTCGCCGAGCCGGACCGCCACGGGAGCCAGGGAATAGGCCGGGTCCGGCGCTCCCTTGGGTCGCCCGAGGTGGGCGCACACGACGACGCGTGCGCCCGCCTCGGACAAGGTCCTGATCGTCGGGACGGACGCACGGAGGCGACCGTCGTCGGTGATCGTCGTGCCGTCGAGCGGGACGTTGAGGTCCGAGCGGACGAGGACCCGCCTGCCGGCCAACGGGCCGAGCTCGCCGATCGACGTCATCGGTGTCTCACAGGCTCTTGCCGACGAGGGCGACGAGGTCGACGAGACGGTTGCTGTAGCCCCACTCGTTGTCGTACCAGCCGACGACCTTCACCTGGTTGCCGATGACCTTGGTCAGGCCGGCGTCGAAGATGCACGACGCCGGGTCGGTCACGATGTCTGTCGACACGATCGGGTCCTCGGTGTAGACGAGGTAGCCCTTGAGCGGGCCTTCGGCGGCCGCCTTGACGAGGGCGTTGACCTCCTCGACGGTCGTCTCGCGGCCCGCCTCGAAGGTGAGGTCCGTCGCCGAGCCGGTCGGCGTCGGGACGCGCAGGGCGTAGCCGTCGAGCTTGCCCTTGAGCTCGGGCAGGACGAGGGCGACCGCCTTGGCCGCTCCGGTCGTCGTCGGGACGATGTTGATGGCGGCGGCACGGGCCCGGCGGAGGTCCTTGTGCGGGCCGTCCTGGAGGTTCTGGTCGCCGGTGTAGGCGTGGATCGTCGTCATGAGGCCCTTGACGATCCCGAGGCCGTCGTTGAGGACCTTGGCCATGGGGGCGAGGCAGTTCGTCGTGCACGACGCGTTGGAGATGATCGTCTGCGACCCGTCGTACGCACTGTCGTTGACGCCCATGACGATGGTGATGTCCTCGTTCTTGGCAGGCGCCGAGATGATGACCTTCTTGGCACCGCCGTCGAGGTGCGCCTTCGCCTTCGTCGCGTCCGTGAAGAACCCGGTCGACTCGACGACGATGTCGGCACCGACGGACTTCCAGTCGAGCTTGGCGGGGTCGCGCTCCTCGAAGACCTTGACCTTCTTGCCGTCCACGGTGATGGAGTCCTCGTCGTAGCTGACGACGCCGGGGAAGCGGCCGAGGATCGAGTCGTACTTGAGAAGGTGGGCGAGGGTCTTGTTGTCCGTGAGGTCGTTGACGGCGACGACCTCGAGGTCCGCTCCCGAGGCGACGAGGGCACGGTAGAAGTTGCGGCCGATGCGGCCGAAGCCGTTGATGCCAACTCGAACAGTCACAGTTGCTTGCCTTCCACGCGGGTGGTGTGGGTGTAGGGCGCGCAGCGTCGCAGCACCCCGATGCCCCTCTAGCCTATTGCCCCGCCGAGGTGGCCGCAGGGGCCCGCCCGAGGCACGCGAGGTGCCGCTCAGGCGTCGAGCATGTCCGGCGTGAGACTTGCCTCGGTGTTCGGTATGCCGAGCTCCTCGGCCCGCTTGTCGGCCATGGCGAGCAGCCGCCGGATCCGGCCCGCCACGGCGTCCTTCGTCATCGGGGGGACGGCGAGCTGTCCGAGCTCCTCGAGGGAGGCCTGCTTGTTGTCGACCCGGAGGCCCCCCGCCTCACGAAGGTGGTCGGGAACCTCCTCGCCGAGGATCTCCAGGGCCCGCTGGACCCGGGCCCCCGCCGCGACGGCGGCGCGGGCCGACCGACGGAGGTTGGCGTCGTCGAAGTTGGCGAGCCGGTTCGCGGTCGCGCGGACCTCGCGCCGCATCCGCCGCTCCTCCCAGGCCATCACGGCCTCGTGCGCACCCATCCGGGTGAGCATCGCGCCGATGGCGTCGCCATCGCGAATGACGACCCGGTCGACCCCACGGACCTCGCGCGCCTTGGCCGGGATCCCGAGCCGTCGCGCCGCGCCGACGAGGGCGAGGGCCGCCTCCGGGCCCGGGCATGTGACCTCCAGCGCCGAGGAGCGCCCGGGCTCTGTCAGGGACCCGTGCGCCAGGAAGGCACCACGCCACGCCGCCTCCGCGTCGTGGTCGGCTGCCGACACGACCCGTGGCGGAAGGCCTCGGACGGGCCGCCCCCGGGTGTCGATGAGCCCGGTCTGGCGCGCGAGCGACTCCCCGTCCTGGACGACCCGGACGACGTAGCGGCTGCCCTTGCGCAGCCCTCCGGCGGCCAGGACGATGACCTCCGAGCGGTGCCCGTAGAGCTCGGCGAGGTTGCGGCGGAGGCGTCGCGCCGTGTTCGCCGTGTCCAGCTCGGCCTCGACGACGATGCGGCCGCCGATGATGTGCAGGCCCCCGGCGAACCGGAGCATGGCCGCGACCTCCGCCTTGCGGCAGCAGGGTTTGGTGACCTCGAGACGACTGAGCTCGTCCTTCACCTTCGGGGTCATCGCCATTGCGCCATCCTGCCACCGGCCCCGGTGCGACGGGACATCACGGTGCGCTCCGCCTCACGAGATGCCCATGACGTCGCGGTAGGCCGCGGCGAGCCGGAGCGTGTCATGGGCACCGGGCCGACGGCTCGCAACCGGGGAGACGAACAGCTCGGCGCCGAGCCGGTGGGCCGCCGCCTCGACGGCGCGCGGATCCTCGACGACGGAAGGGTCGGCGAGGACGACGTCGAAGCGCAGCTCGGGCGCGTGGGTCGCCAGGCTGTCGAGGTGGCGAGCGGCCGAGAACCCCTGTGTCTCGGTCGTGTCCAGCTCGACGTTGAGGGTCAGCAGCCGGCGGGCGCTCGTCCCGACGAGGGCGGCGCGCAGGTCTGGGACGAGCAGGTGCGGCATGACGGAGGTGAACCACGACCCGGGGCCGAGGACGACCCAGTCCGCGACGTCGATCGCTGCCACGCACTCCGGTCGGGTCGGCGGGTTCGCGGGCTCGAGGAAGACCTCGAGCACCTCCCCCGGCGTCACGGCGACCTGCGCCTGCCCGTGGACGACGTGGGCGTCGTCGGGGTGGGTCGCGTCCGGGTCGATGACGAGGGCGGAGATGTGCAGGGGCACCGAGGCCATGGGCAGCACGGTGCCGCGGGCTCCGAGGAGCTCACCGACGAGCCGAAGCCCGACGACCGGGTCGCTGTTGAGCTCCCACAAGGTGACGATGAGGAGGTTGCCCAAGGCGTGACCGCCCAGGAGACCGTCGCCCCCGAACCTGTGCTGGAGGACGTCGCGCCAGATGTGGCCCCATTCGGTGTCGGCGCACAGGGCGGACAGGGCCATCCTCAGGTCTCCTGGCGGCAGGACGCCGAACTCGTCCCGCAGCCGCCCGCTCGAGCCCCCGTCGTCGGCGACGGTCACGATCGCCGTGATGTCGTCGGTGACCAGCCGCAACGCGGCAAGCGACGCGGCGAGGCCATGGCCGCCGCCGAGAGCGACGACGCGTGGACCGGGCATCTCACTCCTGCCCGAGGTCGCGATGGACGACGAACGTCTGCGTCGTCGGGCTCTGCAGCCGACGACCGAGCGCCTCGGCGATGGCGACGGAGCGGTGCTTGCCGCCGGTGCAGCCGACGGCGATCGTGGCATACCGGCGCCCTTCGCGAAGGTAGCCCTCGCCGACGGGGCCCATGAGCGCCGCGACCGCCTCGATGAACTCGTCGGCCCCCGGCCGGCCGAGGACGTAGTCGGCGACCGGCGCATCGCACCCCGTCGACGCCCGCAGCTCGGGGACCCAGTACGGGTTCGGGAGGAAGCGCAGGTCGAAGACGAAGTCGGCGTCCAGGGGGATCCCGTACTTGAACCCGAAGGACATGACGGCAAGGCGCAGTGCCGGACCGGTGTCGTCGGAGAAGATCGTCCGGACCTTGCGGGTCAGCTCGTGGACGTTGAGCCCGGACGTGTCGATGAGCACCTCCGAGCGGGAGCGCAGGTCCCGGACCATGTCGCGTTCCTTCTGGATCCCGTCGAGAAGGCGGCCCTGGCCTTGGAGCGGGTGCGGCCGACGGACACTCTCGTACCGACGCACGAGGGTCTCGTCCGTCGCGTCGAGGAAGACGAACTGGGGCCACCATCCGGCCTGCCGCAGGGCGGTCGTCGCCTCCTCGAGACGGTCGAAGAAGCGCCGTCCACGAACGTCGACGACGGCGACGACCTTGAGGTCCTCCTCCCGCTCCCGGCGCTCACGGGCGAGGTCGGCCAGGGCGAGGAGGAGCTGGGGAGGCAGGTTGTCGACGACGAACCAGCCGCTGTCCTCGAGGGCGTTGGCGACCGTGGACCGACCCGCGCCACTCATCCCCGTGAGGATGACGAAGTCCGGGCTCGCCGGCGCCGCGGGAAGGGAGCCCTCCGGGGCGGGGCCGCCGCTGCCGTCGGTCATGGGTCCACCACCTCACCGGTCATGACGTTGACCCCGGGGGATGCGGGGCCGCTCACGGCCAACTCTGCCGCAATAGCGCTCGCGAGGGCAGGACCGATCCCGGGAACCGCGCAGAGCTCCTCCGGGGTCGCCGCCCGGATCTTCCGCAGCGAGCCGAAGTGCCGCAGCAGCGCGGCGCGGCGCGCCTGTCCGAGTCCTGGGATGCCGTCCAGCGAGCTAGCCACCATCGCCTTGCTGCGCCGCTCCCGGTGGAAGGTGATGGCGAAGCGGTGAGCCTCGTCCCGGACCCGCTGGAGGAGGTAGAGGCCCTCCGACGCCCGCGGGAGGATGACCGGATGCTCCTCCTGGGGCAGCCACACCTCCTCGAGCCGCTTGGCGAGCCCGACGACCGTGACACCACCGATCCCGA
>JAJXUB010000093.1 GCA_021783215.1 Actinomycetes bacterium
CGACGACGCGGCGTTCGACAACGAGGCCTACCGGGCGGCGGGTGCCGACATCGTCGAGGAGGACGTCTGGAGCTGCGACGTCATTCTGAAGATCAACGCCCCGAGTGACGCGGAGATCGTCCGGTTGCATCCGGGCCAGACGGTCGTCAGCCTCTTGGCGCCGGCCCTCAACCCCGAGCTCGTCCAGCGGCTCTCGGCCCAAGGCGTCACGGCGCTCGCCATGGACGCCGTGCCGCGCATCTCGCGCGCCCAGGCCCTCGACGTCCTGTCGTCGATGGCCAACATCGGCGGCTACCGCGCGATCGTCGAGGCGGCCAACGAGTTCGGCTCGTTCTTCACCGGTCAGGTGACGGCCGCCGGCAAGGTCCCGCCGGCCACCGTGCTCGTCGTCGGCGCCGGCGTTGCCGGGCTTGCCGCCATCGGCACGGCGAGCAGCCTCGGCGCCGTCGTCAAGGCGTTCGACGCCCGCCAGGAGGTCGCCGACCAGGTCGAGTCCATGGGCGGGGAGTTCCTCCGGCCCGACCTCACCGGGCTCGACACCGGTCCCTCAGCCGACGGCTACGCCAAGGAGATGGGCGAGGAGTTCAACCAGCGGACGACGGAGATGTACCGCCGGGTCGTGCCCGGCGTCGACATCATCGTGACGACAGCCCTCATCCCGGGCCGCCCGGCCCCGCGGATCATCGACGAGGAGATGGTCGCGTCGATGAAGCGCGGCAGCGTCATCGTCGACATGGCCGCGGCCAACGGCGGCAACGTCGCCGGCGCCGTCGCCGACCAGAAGGTCGTCACCGACAGCGGCGTGACGATCCTCGGCTGGACCGACCTGCCCGGGCGGCTGCCGACCCAGGCATCCCAGCTGTTCGGTCAGAACCTCGTCAACTTCCTCAAGCTCGTCACCCCGGAGAAGGACGGCCGCCTCACCCTCGACATGGCTGACGTCGTCCAGCGCGGGATGACCGTCGTCAAGGAGGGCGAGGTCCTCTGGCCACCGCCGCCGGTCCAGGTGTCGGCGGCACCGGCCGCGGTGGCCACCGCCCCGGAGCCGAAGCCCGCGAAGAAGAAGATGTCCCAGGGCCGTCGGCTCGGGCTCATTGCCACGGGCGCCCTGCTCTTCCTCCTCCTCGCGGCCGTCTCCCCGGCGCCCTTCCTCGGGCACTTCATGGTCTTCATGCTGGCGGTGGTCATCGGTTACTACGTCATCGGGAACGTCCACCATGCGCTGCATACGCCGCTGATGTCGGTGACCAACGCGATCTCCGGCATCATCGTCGTCGGCGCGCTCCTGCAGGTCTGGTACCACGGCCACTGGGGCATCTCGATCATCGCCTTCGTCGGCGTTCTCGTCGCCACCATCAACGTCTTCGGTGGCTTCACGGTGACCGCCCGAATGCTCGAGATGTTCAAGCGGGAGGACGCGACCCGATGACCTACACACTCGTCCAGGGCGCGTACATCGTCGCCGGACTCCTCTTCATCCTTGCCCTGTCCGGGTTGTCCAAGCACGAGACCGCGCGAATGGGCAACCGGTACGGCATCGTCGGCATGGCGATCGCCCTCGTCGTCACGGTCATCGCGGCCATTGCCGGCACGAAGAGCGCCGGTGCGGTCGTCGCCGAGGGCAGCGGCTGGGCCGGGGCGGCCTTCATCGTCCCCGCGATGGCCGTCGCCGCCGTCATCGGCGTCACGCTCGCTCGCCGGGTCCAGATGACCGGGATGCCGGAGCTCATCGCGATGCTCCACAGCTTCGTCGGCCTCGCGGCCGTCCTCGTGGGGTGGAACAGCTCGTACGAGGGGGCGACGGCATACCCGAAGATCCATGACGTCGAGGTGTTCGTCGGCGTCTTCATCGGTGCGGTGACGCTGACCGGCTCGATCGTCGCCTACCTCAAGCTGTCGGCGAAGATCAAGAGCGCGCCCCTGTCGCTGCCCGCCCACAACGCGATCAACCTCGGCATCGTCGGGGCGTTCGTCGTCATGACGGTCGTCTACACCCTCGTCCCCTCGAGCGACATCGCGACCCGTCAGGCGATCCTCGGGCTCATGACGCTCATGGCCCTCTTCCTCGGCTGGCACCTCGTCATGTCGATCGGTGGCGGCGACATGCCCGTCGTCGTCTCGATGCTCAACAGCTACTCCGGCTGGGCCGCCGCCGCCGCCGGGTTCCTCCTGAACAACGACCTGCTCATCATCACCGGTGCGCTCGTCGGGTCCTCCGGTGCCTACCTGAGCTACATCATGTGTCGCGCGATGAACCGGTCCTTCATCTCCGTCATCGCCGGCGGCTTCGGCGTCGAGGCGGGGACGTCGGCCGGCGGGGACACCGACTACGGCGAGCACCGGGAGATCACGGCCCAGGGTGCGGCCGAGCTTCTCGAGGGCGCCCACTCGGTCATCATCACGCCGGGTTACGGGATGGCCACCGCGCAGGCGCAGCACGCCGTGGCGCAGCTGACCAAGAACCTGCGGGGCAAGGGCGTCAACGTGCGGTTCGGCATACATCCCGTTGCAGGGCGCCTCCCCGGGCACATGAACGTCCTCCTCGCCGAGGCCAAGGTGCCCTACGACATCGTCCTCGAGATGGACGAGATCAACGACGACTTTCCCGACACCGATGTGGTCCTCGTCATCGGCGCCAACGACACGGTCAACCCGGCCGCCATCGACGAGCCGGGCAGCCCGATCGCCGGTATGCCCGTCCTCCACGTGTGGGAGGCCAAGGACGTCATCGTCTTCAAGCGGTCCATGGCGACGGGGTACGCCGGCGTCCAGAACCCCCTGTTCTTCAAGGAGAACACCCAGATGCTCTTCGGCGACGCGAAGGATCGCGTCGAGGACATCATCAAGGCCCTCTGACCCGTCCACCGCGCCGAACGCGCGCCACGGGCTGTCCACAGGTCCCACCGGACGGTGGCACGTATGCCGTGGCGCGGCAGATCGTCGTCGTATGCCGGATCTCCCGCCTCCGCCGCCCGGACCCGAGCCCTGTCCCTGCCGAGGGTCGTCCCACTGGACGAGCTCTGGGCCGCGGGCGTGACGAGAGCGGAGCGTCTGGGGCACGTCGCAGCGGGCCGATGGCGCGACGTGCCCGGTCGCGGGGTTGTCCTGGACACCGGTCCCGTTGTCGTCCACGACCGGTGGTCTCTGCAGCTGGTCCAGGTGGGGCCGAGCGCCCGTCTCGGCGGAGTGACGGCTCTCCAAGCGGTCGGACTCACGGGCTTCGTCGAGCTGCTCACCCACATCTGGGTGCCGAAGGGGGCCGAGAAGTCACGGCCGACGTCCCCCGATGTCCGTCTCCACGAGACCCGACGGTGGTCGGTCGACCGCGATGCGACGATGAGCCCGGTGCCACGGTCCGTACCTGTCGTTGCCACCGTCCAGGGGGCGCTCTGGGCGAGAACCCTCACGCAGGGTGCGCTCGTCCTGGCCATGGCCGTCCAGCAGCGGCTCGTTCGGGCGGCCGACGTCAGGGAACGGCTGGAGCTCGTCCGGCGTCACCCTTATCGACGCTCGCTGCTCCTGGTGCTCGGTGATATTGCTGACGGCTCGCACAGCATGCCGGAGCTGGACTTCCTGCGCCTGTGCCGCGCGCACGGCATGCCCGATCCCGACCGTCAGGTGGAGCGGCTCCGCCAGGACGGCCGCAGGTACCTCGACGCACGATGGGGCGCATACGGGCTGGTGGTGGAGGTCAACGGGCTGGGTCACGAGCGGCTTGACCGGGTCGTCGCGGACGACATCAGGATGGTTGCCCTTCGGGCCGACGGTGATGAGGCGGTCCAGGTGACGTCGATGACCCTGAGGCTCGTGCCAGCGGCGTTCTTCGAGGCGTTCACGAGGCTGCTGCGGGCTCGCGGCTGGACCCCCTGACCCTTGCGTCTGCGTAATTGCCTGCCCATGGCAGGCAATTACGCAGACGCAGGAAGGAGGAGGCGGGGTCAGCGGTCGCGAGGATAGAGCGGGATCGGGCCCGTGTCGCCTTCCCGCCGCGACGTCGGCTCGAGGTCGCGGGAGCGATAGAGCGACTCTCCGTCGCCGACGCGCCGGGGCGTCGACCGCTGGGCCTTGCGGTGCGCCTGCCACTGGCCCGCCGGGGGCACGTCCGGGTCGTCGTCCGGGCGGTCGGCCGGAGTATGCCCGGCGCCGGGGGTTGCGCGACCGGATGCTCCCGGGCCGCCGGGGCCACCGCCGGGGCCACCGCCGGGGGCGCCCGGTGGGGGCCCGTCGTCCCCGCGGTGGCGTCGCCGGGGGAGGCCCAGCCGCCGGACGCTGGCCTCGCGTTCCCGCGGACGCTCGCCGAACAGGGACGCCTTGAGGGCGTCCGTCCCCTCGGGGTAGGGGATGAAGTCGAGGTCGTGGAGGGCCTGGTCCTGACCGGCGGACTCGATGACGATCGTGCCGTAGCCCATGACGAGCGCCACGGGTCCGCGGCGGTACGTCACATCGGTGACCTTCGAGAGCCGCATCATCGGGACAGTCCGGGTGAAGATCCCCTCCGTGCGGAAGATCCGCGTATCCGTGACGACGATCCAGTTGTGCCGGCGCTCGACCTCCTCCCACGCGGCCCACAGGGCGAGGCCGATGACGAGCAGCGTCGCGCCGTCGAGGAGGCGCCCAGGGGCGGGGACGGTGAAGGCGACCCAGATCCAGAGGGCCAGGCCGAGGCATACGCGCAGGATGGGACGGGCCATGGCCATCGGGTGCTGGTTGACGGCGACGCGGACCTGCTCACCGTCGGCGAGCTGGGCGGTGACGCGTGGGGCGTGCGCGCCGGAGCGGGTCACCGTCGCGGGACCTCAGCGCTTCAGGAGGCTGTCGAAGAACTTGAAGATGTTCCCCACGCCGCCCTTGAGGATGTCCCAGATGCTGCCGACGATGGTCGACGCCTCCTTGGGGTTGGTGAGGATGGCGTAGATGAGGAAGATCACCAGAACCCACATGATGATCTTCTTAATGGGGGGCATCGACACGTGTCCTCTCCTGACGGCGTCGTGTGCACGGGCGATGCACGCGTGCCGTGCACAGGTCAGGACTGAGTGTCCCGGACGTGTCCCAGGTGACGGATGAGGCGCGCCGTCCGCCTCAGCGCGGCGCCGGCACGCGCACCGGCCGTCGGGCCCGCCCCGGCAGGATCGTCAGTCGACGAGACCGTACAACCGGTCGCCCGCGTCGCCGAGCCCCGGGACGATGTACCCGTGCTCGTTGAGACGCTCGTCGACGGCGCCGACGACGAGCGTCACCTGGGGGACCACCGTGCTCGTCGCCTCGCGGAGCCGTTCGATGCCCTCCGGCGCCGCGAGCAGGCAGACGGCCGTGATGTCCCGGGCGCCACGGTCCGCGAGGAAGCCGATGGCGCCGGCGAGCGAGCCACCCGTGGCGAGCATCGGGTCGAGGATGAACACCTGGCGGTCCGTGAGGTCGTCGGGAAGCCGGTTGGCGTAGGTCGTCGGCTCGAGGGTCTTCTCGTTACGGACCATCCCGAGGAAGCCCACCTCGGCGCTCGGCAGGAGTCGCGTCATGCCCTCGAGCATCCCGAGGCCGGCCCTAAGGATCGGGACGATGAGCGGCTTCGGGGTCGCGAGCCGGATGCCCGTCGCCGGCGCCACCGGGGTCTCGATGTCCTTGGGCTCGACACGGACGTCGCGCGTCGCCTCATAGGCCAGGAGTGTCATGAGCTCCTCCGCCAGCCGGCGGAAGGTCGGGCTGTCCGTCTTCTTGTCCCGAAGGTAGGTGAGCTTGTGCTTGATGAGCGGATGGTCGGCGACGATGACGCGCATGGGCGAAACTTACCGCGTGACGTCCCGTCTCGTTTCGGGCCCGAGGAGCCCGTATGCCGCGCTCCTCGACGAGCCGCTGCGGCTTGCCCGGCGGTGTGCCGAGTCGGGCGACGTGCCCGTGGGGGCCGTCGTCGTCGACGCCTCGGGGCTCGTGCTCGGGCGTGGGCGGAACGTCCGGGAGGAGGCCGGTCACGACCCGACCGGGCATGCCGAGATCGTCGCGATCCGTCAGGCCGCCAGCGTCCTCGGGACGTGGCGGCTCGACGGGTGCACCCTCGCGGTGACGATGGAGCCGTGCCCGATGTGCGCCGGTGCGCTCATGCTCGCCCGCGTCGAGCGCGTCGTCTTCGGCGCGTGGGATCCCAAGCTCGGGGCGTGCGGCTCGGTCTGGGACCTGCTTCGCGACCGTCGCGCGACGCACCGGGTGGAGGTCGTCGGCGGCATACGCGAGCCGGAGTGCGCCTCGCTGTTGCGGGAGTTCTTCGCGCCGCACCGCGACGTCTGAGCCCGGGCGATTTCGGGCGGCGCGGGCCGCTCCGGTACCCTGCTCGGCGGTGGCGTGTCCGAGCGGCCAAAGGAGCACGCCTCGAAAGCGTGTGTGGGGGTAACTCCACCGTGGGTTCGAATCCCACCGCCACCGCCAGTCACCTGCGGAAGCGCCGGCCAGCCGCCCCCGACGGGGCTGGCTGGCGTTGGGCGCTCCAGATGCTCGGGCGGACGTGTGCCCAGACGATCGTTGCCCCCGGGACAGGCGGCTGCCCGCCGGCCCGCCTTCAGTCGCCGATCAGGGGCTGGCCTTGACCCGGGGCCGACAGTCAGGTCGCGCTCACGCGGTCCGCGACGTGCGGCTGCGCGCATCCTCGCTACCGGGGGCTCTCCACCCCTGCCGAGCGGCGGAGCGATCACCGAGCCCGACCTCGCCGTCCGCACCGGGGTCATCTGCTAATCTACGACCTGCGTAAATGTTCAAGTATAAAAGTATGGAGGTGGACCGTGGGCGTGCCGTTGTATGAGGCCAAGGCGGACCTCTTCAGGACGCTGGCCCATCCTGCGCGGATTCGAGTTCTGGAGCTGCTCAGCGACCGGGACCACGCCGTTCATGAGCTCTTGGCGGAGATTCCTATGGAGCCCTCCAGCCTTTCGCAGCAGCTGGCCGTGCTCCGCCGCGTGGGTCTGGTGCGTCAGCATCGGGTACGGGGTGAGGTGGTCTACTCGATCGTCGTACCGCAGACCCGCGAGCTGCTCGCGGCTGCACGGTTGGTCCTGCGCGAGCTTCTGGCCGACCAGGCCGAGCTGGAGCAGGCTCTGCAGCCTGTCCTGGCCCCCCGTGTGGATACGCGAGTCGAGCCCGAGGAGGGCCCCTCGTGAGCTCGTCACGGCTCGCCAAGCTGATCTGGCGGACCGGTCGGGTGGCCCAGCCTGCCCCGGAAGCACCGACGGAGCCTGCGGACACGTTCCGGACCTACCCAGAGCTGGCCGGAAGCGCGCAGGTCCGCCACGTGGACTGCGGGTCCTGCAACGGGTGCGAGGTCGAGGTCGGTGCCGTCTTCGGTCCCGTCTACGACGCCGAGCGATACGGCACGCGGCTCGTCGCGTCTCCCCGACACGCCGACGTGCTGCTGGTGACCGGCGTGGTGACCCATAACATGCGCGAGCCGCTGCGGCGCACGGTGGATGCCACGCCGCGGCCTCGGGTGGTGGTCGCGGTCGGCGACTGTGCGGTGGACGGAGGGCTGTTCCGCGACGGGTACGGGGTGGCCGGCTTCGTGGAGGAGGTGGTCGGCGTCGACCTGACGGTCCCGGGCTGCCCGCCCGAGCCGGAGGCGATCGTGGCGGCCCTGCGGCGGGTGACCGGCAGATGAGTGGAGTCACAGCGGGGATCGCCGCCCAACTGCTGGCCGCCGCCGTTGCGGTCCTGGTTGCGACGCTCGCCCCGGCACGGGTGCGGTCACGGCTGGCCGGCTCGGCATGCCTCGCGCTGGGGATCGCGGGAATGGTCACCGGGCTGATGGCGATGGCCGGCGGCGACACGGGTTCGGGCTTGCGGATCCCGGTGGCCCTGCCGCCTGGCCTTCCGTTGCAGCCGCTGATGTTGGCCCCGGACCGGCTCGGTGGGGTCTTCATGGCCCTGGCCGGCGCCGTGGCGTCCGTGGCCTCGGTGTACGGGATCGGGTACGCCACGGGGCCAACGGCGTCACGATCCGGC
>JAJXUB010000014.1 GCA_021783215.1 Actinomycetes bacterium
GACACGGACCTTCAGGGGCCACGTGAAGGAAGACAAGAAGGGGCGTCGTCGCTGATGCCGGACACCACCATCTCCGACGCGCTCGAGGCCAAGGCCGTCGCTCGCCACGTCCGCGTGGCGCCGCGCAAGGCACGCCGTGTCGTGGACCTCATCCGCGGACGGAACGCCGTCGACGCCGTCTCCGTCCTCACCTTCGCCGAGCAGGCCGCCAGCGACCCGGTGAAGAAGGTCCTCCAGTCGGCCGTCGCCAACGCCCGCGTCAAGGCCGACAAGACGGCCGAGGCCTTCGACGAGCGCAACCTCGTCGTCACCGAGGCCTATGTCGACGAGGGCCCGACGATGAAGCGCTTCCGCCCGCGGGCGCAGGGGCGTGCCTCGCGCATCAACAAGCGGACGAGCCACATCACCGTCGTCGTCACCCACGCCGAGACCGCCAAGCCGGCGAAGAAGTCCACCGCCAAGAAGTCCACCCCCAAGAAGTCCACGACCACGAAGACGGGAGGTAACCGCTGATGGGTCAGAAGGTCAACCCCCACGGCTTCCGTCTGGGCATCACGACGGAGCACAAGAGCCGATGGTTCGCCGACTCGACGAAGGAGGGCCAGCGCTACCGCGACTACGTCAACGAGGACGTGGCGATCCGCAAGCTCATGTCCCAGGGCATGGAGCGCGCCGGCATCGCCCGCGTCGAGATCGAGCGCACGCGTGACCGCGTCCGCGTCGACATCCATACGGCCCGCCCGGGCATCGTCATCGGCCGCCGCGGCGCCGAGGCCGATCGCATCCGGGGAGAGCTCGAGAAGCTCACCGGCAAGCAGGTCCAGCTCAACATCCTCGAGGTGAAGAACCCCGAGATCGACGCCCAGCTCGTCGCGCAGGGTGTCGCCGAGCAGCTGTCCGCCCGTGTCTCCTTCCGCCGGGCCATGCGTAAGGGCATGCAGTCGGCGACCCGCGCCGGCGCCAAGGGCATCCGCGTCCAGGTCTCCGGCCGCCTCGGCGGCGCCGAGATGAGCCGCACGGAGTTCTACCGCGAGGGGCGCGTGCCGCTCCACACGCTCCGCGCGAACATCGACTACGGCTTCTACGAGGCTCGGACGACCTTCGGTCGCATCGGCGTCAAGGTGTGGATCTACAAGGGCGACCTGACCCAGCGTGAGCTGGCCCAGCAGCAGGCCACCGCGCCCCGCCCGGCCCGTGGCCCGCGCCGCGACGGCGGCGACCGCCCGGCCCGCGCCCGCCGCCCCGAGGCCACCGAACCGACCACCGCCGTGGCGGCCGAGGCTCCCGCCGCGGACACCCAGGAGGCGTGAGACCAGCATGCTGATTCCCCGCCGTGTCAAGCACCGCAAGCAGCACCACCCCGGTCGCAGTGGCGCCGCCAAGGGCGGCACCAAGATCGCCTTCGGCGACTACGGCATCCAGGCCCTCGAGCCGGCATACGTGACCAACCGCCAGATCGAGTCGGCCCGTATCGCCATGACCCGCTTCATCAAGCGTGGCGGCAAGGTCTGGATCAACATCTACCCGGACCGTCCGCTGACGAAGAAGCCGGCGGAGACCCGGATGGGCTCCGGCAAGGGTTCGCCCGAGTGGTGGATCGCCAACGTCAAGCCGGGTCGTGTCATGTTCGAGCTCTCCGGTGTCTCGGAGGACGTCGCACGCGAGGCCATGCGCCTGGCGATGCACAAGCTGCCGATGAAGTGCCGCTTCATCCGGCGCGAGGGTGGTGACATCTGATGGCTGTCGGTTCCAAGGACCTGTCCGCGTCCGAGCTGCGCGGGGTCGACGACACCAAGCTCGTCGACGAGCTCACGAAGGCCAAGCAGGAGCTGTTCAACCTGCGGTTCCAGTCGGCCACGGGCCAGCTGGACAACCACGGCCGCCTCCGCGCCGTGCGCAAGGACATCGCCCGGATCTACACGGAGATGCGTGAGCGCGAGCTCGGCATCGCCGGCCCGGCGGCCCCCGCCACGAAGGGCGGCGAGAAGTGAGCGAGAAGAAGGACAACGTGGAGACCACCGAGCAGGACGTCGTGCGGAAGAACCGCAAGGCCCGCCAGGGCTACGTCGTCAGCGACAAGATGGACAAGACCGTCGTCGTCGAGGTCGAGGACCGCGTCAAGCACGCCTTGTACGGCAAGGTCATCCGCCGTTCGAGCAAGGTCAAGGCGCACGACGAGGAGAACGCCGCCGGCGTCGGTGACCGCGTGCTCATCATGGAGACCCGGCCGCTCAGTGCCACCAAGCACTGGCGCGTCGTGGAGATTCTGGAGAAGGCCAAGTGATCCAGCAGGAGACACGACTTCGCGTCGCCGACAACACCGGAGCCAAGGAGCTCCTGTGCATCCGGGTCCTTGGTGGCTCGGGCCGGCGCTACGCGGGAATCGGTGACACGATCGTCGCCGCCGTCAAGGACGCGATCCCTGGTGGCAACGTCAAGAAGGGTGACGTCGTCAAGGCGGTCGTCGTCCGGACGACCAAGGAGCGGCGCCGTCCCGACGGCAGCTACATCCGCTTCGACGAGAACGCCGCGGTCATCCTCCGCAACGACGGCGACCCGCGCGGCACCCGCATCTTCGGCCCCGTCGGTCGCGAGCTGCGCGACAAGAAGTTCATGAAGATCATCAGCCTCGCCCCGGAGGTGCTCTGAGCATGGGGAAGATGAAGATCAAGAAGGGCGACACGGTCCAGGTGATCGCCGGCTCGAGCAAGGGCTTGACCGGCAAGGTCATCGCCGTCTACCCCGAGCGCGACCGCGTGCTCGTCGAGGGTGTCAACCGGGTCACCCGGCACGTCAAGACGTCCGAGACCCCGCGCGGATCCCGCACCGGTGGCCTGCTGACCCAGGAGTCCCCGATCCACGTGAGCAACGTGGCCATCGTCGACCCGTCGGACAAGAAGCCCACCCGCATCAAGACGAAGGTCGAGTCCGTCGATCGCGACGGCAAGACCAAGACGAGCCGCACCCGAGTCGGCGCGCGCTCCGGTAAGGACCTGTGACCATGACTGACACGGCTGAGAAGACCAAGCCCCGCCTCAAGCAGCGCTATGCGGACGAGATCCGCGCGGGCCTGCAGGAGCAGTTCGGCTTCGACAACCCCATGCAGGTCCCCGGCGTCGTCAAGGTCGTCGTCAACATGGGGGTCGGCGACGCGGCCAAGGACAGCAAGCTCATCGAGGGCGCGATCCGCGACCTGGCGGCGATCACCGGCCAGAGGCCGATCGTTACCAAGGCCCGCAAGTCCATCGCCCAGTTCAAGCTCCGTGAGGGTATGCCGATCGGCGCCCACACGACGCTGCGCGGCGACCGCATGTGGGAGTTCCTCGACCGCCTCGTGACGATCGCCCTCCCGCGTATCCGTGACTTCCGCGGCCTGTCGCCGAAGCAGTTCGACGGCAACGGCAACTACACGTTCGGCCTCACCGAGCAGTCGATGTTCCACGAGATCGACCAGGACCGGATCGACCGGGTCCGCGGCATGGACATCACGGTCGTGACGACCGCGAAGACCGACGACGAGGGCCGGGCGCTGCTCAAGGCCCTCGGCTTCCCCTTCAAGGAGATCTGAGCAATGGCCAAGACGGCCCTCATCAACAAGGCCAACAAGACCCCGAAGTTCAAGGTCCGCGGCTACACGCGGTGCCAGCGCTGCGGCCGGCCGCACTCGGTCTACCGCAAGTTCGGCCTGTGCCGGGTGTGCCTTCGCGAGATGGCCCACCGCGGCGAGCTGCCGGGCGTGACAAAGAGCTCCTGGTGACCACCCACCGGCCTGCCGGTGGCATACGAGACAACAACCACACGTCTACATCGCAGGTCCGCCGCAACGGCGGAGGAAACCACGGTGAGAGAGGGCGGACCAGCCCATGACCATGACCGATCCGATCGCCGACATGCTGACCCGCGTGCGCAATGCCAACTCGGCGCACCATGACGAGGTCTCCATGCCGTACTCCAAGCTGAAGAGCCACATCGCCGAGATCCTTCAGGCGGAGGGCTACATCCAGAACTGGACCGTCGCAGACGCGGAGGTCGGCAAGACGCTGACCATCACGCTCAAGTACGGTCCCAACCGGGAGCGCTCGATCGCCGGCGTCCGCCGGGTCAGCAAGCCGGGCCTGCGCGTGTATGCCAAGTCCACGAGCCTGCCCAAGGTGCTCGGTGGCCTCGGCGTCGCCATCATCTCCACGTCATCCGGCCTGCTCACCGACAGGCAGGCCGCGAGCAAGGGTGTGGGCGGGGAAGTCCTCGCCTACATCTGGTAAGGGGATTTCGACATGTCACGAATCGGACGCCTCCCCGTGGCCATCCCGTCGGCCGTCAACGTGACGGTGGACGGCCAGAGCGTCACGGTCAAGGGCCCAAAAGGCGAGCTGTCCCACGTCGTCGCCGAGCCGATCCGCGTCGAGCAAGGGGACGCCCAGCTCGAGGTCAAGCGGCCCGACGACGAGCGTCGTTCGCGCTCCCTCCACGGCCTGACCCGGACGCTCATCAGCAACATGGTCCTCGGCGTCACCGAGGGCTATGAGAAGAAGATGGAGATCCACGGCACGGGTTACCGCGTCGTCGCCAAGGGCAGCACCCTCGAGTTCGCCCTCGGGTACAGCCACCCGATCACCGTCGAGCCGCCGGCAGGCATCACGTTCACCGTGGAGACCCCGACCCGGTTCTCCATCGCCGGCATCGACAAGCAGCTCGTCGGCGAGGTTGCCGCGAACATCCGCAAGCTCCGCAAGCCCGACCCGTACAAGGCCAAGGGCATCCGCTACGCGGGCGAGCACATCCGCCGCAAGGTCGGAAAGGCCGGTAAGAAGTAATGGCACTCACTGTCAAGCGCGGCACGTCCAGCGCGGCCGCCCGCACCCGACGTCACACGCGGCTGCGCAAGCACATCGCGGGCACCGGGGAGCGTCCCCGTCTCGTCGTGTCCCGGAGCAGCCGGCACGTCTTCGTCCAGGTGGTCGACGACACCGTCGGCAAGACGCTTGCGTCCGCCTCGACGATGGAGGCCGACCTGCGCACGTTCGACGGCGACAAGACCGCCAAGGCCCACAAGGTCGGCGAGCTGCTCGCTGCGCGGGCCAAGGCGGCCGGCGTCGAGGCCGTCGTCTTCGACCGGGGCGGCAACAAGTACCACGGGCGGATCGCGGCCATCGCCGAGGGCGCCCGCGAGGGAGGCCTGACCCTGTGACGACGAGCGTGCACATGAGCAACGGAATGAGGAACAGCTGATGCCCGGTATCCAGCGTCGAGGCACCGGTCCCGTCGGGGACCGCGCCAACGAGCGCGGCGACCGTCGCGGCGGCGAGCGCCGGGGACGCGACGACCGTCGCGACCAGGCGGCCGAGAAGAGCGCCTACCTCGAGCGCGTCGTGAAGATCAACCGCGTCGCCAAGGTCGTCAAGGGTGGCCGTCGGTTCTCCTTCACGGCCCTCGTCGTCGTCGGCGACGGTGACGGCACCGTGGGAGTCGGCTACGGCAAGGCCAAGGAGGTGCCCGCGGCTATCGCCAAGGGCGTCGAGGAAGCCAAGAAGCAGTTCTTCCGCGTCCCGCGTATCCAGGGCACGATCCCTCACCCCGTCCAGGGTGAGGCTGCGGCCGGCGTCGTCATGCTGCGGCCGGCCAGCCCCGGTACCGGGGTCATCGCCGGCGGCCCGGTCCGCGCGGTCCTCGAGTGCGCCGGCGTGCACGACGTCCTGTCCAAGAGCCTCGGCTCGGACAACGCCATCAACATCGTCCACGCGACGGTCGCCGCCCTGAAGATGCTCGAGCGGCCCGAGGCCGTCGCCGCACGTCGGGGCAAGTCCGTCGACGAGGTCGCGCCCGCCGCCATGCTGCGCGCCCAGGCCGCCGCGGCGGCACCGACGGGGGCTGGTCGCTGATGGCACGCCTCAAGGTGACCCAGCTGCGTGGCGTCGTCGGCGCCAAGCAGAACCACCGCGAGACCCTGCGCAGCCTGGGTCTGAAGCGGATCGGCGACGTCGTCGTCAAGGAGGACCGTCCCGAGATCCGCGGGATGGTCAACACGGTCCGCCACATGGTGGCCGTCGAGGAGGTTGACTGATCATGGCTGACACGAAGGCCACGGCCACGGACAAGGCGGCGCCGGCGGGGGCAGCCCTCAAGGTGCACCATCTGCGCCCGGCGCCCGGCGCCAGGACCGCGAAGACCCGGGTCGGTCGCGGCCAGGGCTCGAAGGGCAAGACGGCCGGCCGCGGCACCAAGGGCACGAAGGCCCGCTACCAGGTGCCCGCCACCTTCCAGGGCGGAACGACACCGCTGCACATGCGGTTCCCCAAGCTGCGCGGCTTCAAGAACCCGTTCCGCACGGAGTACCAGGTCGTCAACCTCGACAAGCTGACGGCCCTTTACCCCGACGGCGGCGACGTCACCGTCGAGGACCTTGTCGCCAAGGGCGCCGTCCGTGACGGCCACCTCGTCAAGGTGCTCGGCACCGGCGACCTCACCGTCGCGGTCAACGTCACGGTCAACGCCTTCTCCGGCACCGCAAGGGCGAAGATCGAGGCCGCCGGCGGAACGGCAACGACGGCCTGACGGTCGAGGGGTCGTCGTCGGCCCCATGCGCTGCACGACTGCGGACCGCATCGCCGACGAGGCCGTTTGACCGCTGGCGACGACCTACCCCGGGGCCGGGCTTCCCGGCCCCGGGGTATCGTTTCCCCGGCTTTCCACAACGAGCGGGCGGCCCCGCCCCAGGAGGATCCGACAGTGCTCAGCGCGTTCGGTCGGGCGTTCAGGACGCCTGACCTGAGGAACAAGCTCCTCTTCACGCT
This sequence comes from Actinomycetes bacterium, assembly GCA_021783215.1. Taxonomy (GTDB): domain Bacteria; phylum Actinomycetota; class Actinomycetes; order Actinomycetales; family Dermatophilaceae; genus JAJXUB01. Next base: position 6,792 of record JAJXUB010000014.1, read on the forward strand.
CTTGATCGTCGCCGTCTTCCGCCTCGGGTCGCACGTCCCCGTGCCCGGCGTGAAATACGCGGCCGTCCAGGCCTGCATCAACAACGCCGGGACGAACACCGGCTTCCTCGGCCTCGTCAACCTCTTCAGCGGCGGCGCGCTGCTCCAGCTGTCGATCTTCGCGCTGGGGATCATGCCGTACATCACGGCGAGCATCATCATCCAGCTCCTCACCGTCGTCATCCCCCGCTTCGAGCAGCTGAAGAAGGAGGGGCAGGCCGGCCAGACGAAGATGACGCAGTACACGCGTTACCTGACCATCGGGCTGGCCATCCTCCAGAGCTCGACCCTCGTCACGTTCGCCCAGAACCCGCAGAACCTCTTCGGCGGTACGTGCACCAACATCCTCGTCGACCACTCGATGGTGACGATCCTTCTCATGGTCCTCACCATGACGGCGGGCACGGGCATGATCATGTGGCTCGGCGAGCTCATCACCGACCGCGGCATCGGCAACGGCATGTCGCTGCTCATCTTCACGTCGATCGTCGCCCGCTTCCCGCAGCAGCTGTGGTCGATCCAGCAGCAGGACGGCCGCTGGGACAAGTTCCTCTTCGTCCTGCTCATCGGCTTCCTCGTCATCGCGGCCGTCGTCTTCGTCGAACAGAGCCAGCGCCGCATCCCCGTCCAGTACGCCAAGCGGATGATCGGCCGCCAGATGTACGGCGGGACGTCGACCTACATCCCTCTCAAGGTCAACATGGCCGGCGTCATCCCCGTCATCTTCGCCAGCTCGCTGCTTGCCATGCCGACGATGGTCTCCCAGTTCGCCCGCAAGCCGAACAACGTCGGCAACCCCGCGTGGGTCAACTGGGTCGACACCTACCTCGTCCGTGGCGACCACCCGCTCTACATGCTCTTCTACACGCTGCTCATCCTCTTCTTCACGTTCTTCTACGTCTCGATCACGTTCAACCCCACAGAGGTCGCCGACGACATGAAGCGGTACGGCGGGTTCATTCCCGGCATCCGCGCCGGCCGTCCGACGGCCAGCTACCTCAGCTACGTCCTCAACCGGATCACGGTGCCGGGCGCGATCTACCTCGCGCTCGTCTCGCTCATCCCGCTCGTGGCAATCAGGCTCATCGGAGCGACCCAGAACTTCCCCTTCGGCGGCACCTCGATCCTTATCATGGTCGGGGTCGGACTCGATACGGTGAAGCAGATCGAGTCGCAGCTTCAGCAGCGCCATTACGAAGGGTTCCTCAGATGACCCAACCCGCGAACGCCAGGGACGTCGTTCGGGACCCAGCCGCGTCCTCGGGGATGCGGCTGGTCATCCTCGGACCTCCGGGAGCCGGGAAGGGCACCCAGGCGTCGCGGATCGCGGGCCGGCTCGGGGTACCGGCCATCTCGACGGGCGATATCTTCCGGACCAACATCAAGAACGGGACGGACCTCGGCCGGCAGGTCAAGGACATCCTTGCCTCCGGCGGATACGTCACCGACGACATCACCAACCGCGTCGTCGACGAGCGGCTCGGCCAACCGGACTGCGCCGACGGCTTCCTCCTCGACGGCTACCCCCGGACGATGGCGCAGGTGGCCGCCCTGGACGACATCCTCGCCAACCGGAACGCCCGGCTCGACAAGGCGCTCGAGCTCACCGTCGACCAGGAGGCGGTCGTCCAGCGGCTCCTCAAGCGCGCCGAGCTCGAGGAACGCGCGGACGACACCGAGGAGGTCATCCGCGAGCGGCTCGACATCTACTACCGGCAGACCGCCCCGCTGGCGTCGACGTATGCCGCGCGGGACCTGCTCGTCCAGGTCGACGGCATGGGGGAGGTCGACGAGGTCACCGACCGGGTCGTCGCCGCTCTCGGGCGCTGACGGCTCCGGACGGCACGGCATACGACGCCATGGGCCTCTTCGCGCGTGAGCGCATCGAACCGAAGTCGACCGACGAGCTCCTCCGGATGCGAGCGGCCGGTCTCCTCGTCGCCCGCACCCTCGACCTGCTCCGCGGCGAGGTCCGGGCCGGACGCACGACGAAGGACCTGGACATCGTCGCCGAGGAGTTCATCCGCGACAACGGCGGCACGCCCAACTTCCTCGGCTACCAGGGCTTCACCGGGACGATCTGCACGTCGGTCAACGACGAGATCGTCCACGGCATCCCCGGTCCCCGGGTCCTCGGCGACGGAGACCTCCTCTCCATCGACTGCGGAGCCATCGTCGACGGATGGCATGGGGACGCCGCCGTCTCGCTCGTTGTCGGAGGTGCGCAGGCCGCCCGACCGGAGGATCTCGCCCTCGTCGCCGCGACGGAGGACTCGCTGTGGGCCGGCATCTCCGCGCTGCGCGCGGGGCAGAGCCTCTATGCCGTCGGCGCCGCCGTCGAGGACAGCCTCGTGTCCGCCGGTGGCCGGGACGGACGCGTCTACGGCATCGTCGAGGACTACGTCGGCCACGGCATCGGCCGCGCCATGCACATGGACCCCCAGGTGCCGAACTACCGGGTCAGCGGGCGCGGTCCTCGGGTCGTCGTCGGGACGACCGTGGCCATCGAGCCGATGGTGACCCTCGGTGACCAGGACAACAGGGTGCTCGCCGACGACTGGACCGTCGTCACCCTGGACGGCTCACGGGCGGCGCACTGGGAGCACACGGTCGCCGTCACGGACGCCGGCCTCTGGGTGCTCACCGCCCTCGACGGCGGCGAGGAGAGGCTCGGCCGCGGCGGCGCGGCATACGGACCGGTCGAGAGGTAGCGCTCCCAACCGGGCACGATTTCGTGGACGCACAGTCCTCGCGTACCATGGAATGTCGGTCACGTGTGTGCGTGAGCACATTCGGGGCCGATTCCCATGGGTGGTCACCGTCGGTGCCCACCCGACCCCCACGGATGAGAAGAGGGTATGGCCAAGAAGGACGGCGTCATCGAGATCGAGGGCACCATCGTCGAGGCGCTCCCCAACGCGATGTTCCGCGTGGAGCTCTCGAACGGGCACAAGGTGCTCGCCCACATCTCGGGCAAGATGCGCCAGCACTACATCCGGATCCTCCCCGAGGACCGCGTGGTGGTGGAGCTGAGCCCGTACGACCTGACCCGCGGCCGCATCGTCTTCCGCTACCGCTAGCAAGACCCGTCCGGTGCCACCGGGCGGGACGGATCGAGACACAGACTGGAAATGCCATGAAGGTCCAGCCGAGCGTCAAGAAGATCTGTGACAAGTGCAAGGTGATCCGCCGTCACGGGCGGGTAATGGTGATCTGCGAGAACCAGCGCCACAAGCAGCGCCAGGGCTGACCACCCGCACGAGCACAGGGCTCGACGCATAACTGAACACCCGACGAGCAGCACCCGGTCCCCGGCACGTATGCCGGGATGCCACTCCCGGCCCGCAGGCCGGGAACCGGACGACGTTCCGGAACGGTGCCTGCATCAGACCTGCGGACGCAACAGATAAGGAACCATCAGCAGATGGCACGTCTTGTTGGAGTCGACCTGCCGCGCGAGAAGCGCGTCGAGGTCGGACTGACCTACATCTACGGAATGGGTCGGACGAGCGCGCGGAAGGCCCTCGAGGCCACCGGCGTCAGCCCGGACCTGCGCGTCAAGGACCTCGGCGACGACGAGCTCGTCAGGCTCCGCGACTGGATCGACGAGAACCTCAAGGTCGAGGGTGACCTGCGGCGAGAGGTCGCTGCGGACATTCGCCGGAAGGTCGAGATCGGGTCCTACCAGGGCCTGCGCCACCGCCGGGGTCTCCCCGTCCGCGGCCAGCGCACGAAGACCAACGCGCGCACCCGCAAGGGCCCCAAGCGCACCGTGGCCGGCCGGAAGAAGGCCGGTAAGTAAGCCGCACCCGGCTTGCGACCGAATCGACCGTAGAGACGTAGGAGAAGCATGCCTCCCAAGAGCCGTACGGCTGCGGGCGCCAAGAAGGTGCGCCGCAAGGAGAAGAAGAACATCGCCGTGGGCATTGCCCACATCAAGAGCACGTTCAACAACACGATCATCTCGATCACCGACCCCGCCGGGGCGGTCGTCGCGTGGGCCTCGGCCGGCCAGGTCGGCTTCAAGGGCTCGCGCAAGTCGACCCCGTATGCCGCACAGATGGCCGCCGAGGCCGCTGCGCGGCGCGCCATGGAGCACGGGATGCGCAAGGTCGACGTCCTCGTCAAGGGCCCCGGTTCCGGTCGTGAGACCGCGATCCGCTCCCTCACCGCGGCCGGTCTCGAGGTGGGCGCCATCAGCGACGTCACCCCGTCGCCGCACAACGGCTGCCGCCCGCCGAAGCGCCGCCGCGTCTGACGCCCGACGAGACCTGCGAAAGAGAGACCGATAAGCCATGGCCCGTTACACCGGCCCCATCACGAAGAAGTCCCGCCGCCTCAAGCTCGACCTTGTCGGCGGGGACAAGAACTACGAGATGCGCCCCTTCCCGCCCGGCCAGCACGGCCGCCGTCGGATCCAGGAGAAGGAGTACCTCACGCAGCTGCAGGAGAAGCAGAAGGCCCGCTTCACCTACGGCGTCATGGAGAAGCAGTTCCGTCGCTACTACGAGGAGGCGGCCACCCGCCCCGGCAAGACCGGCGACAACCTCCTGACCATCCTCGAGTCCCGCCTCGACAACGTCGTCTACCGCGCCGGGCTTGCCCGGACCCGTCGTCACTCGCGCCAGCTCGTCACGCACGGTCACTTCGAGGTCAACGGCAAGCGCGTCGACGTCCCGTCCTACCGAGTCGAGCAGTTCGACATCGTCACCGTGCGCGCGCAGAGCATCGAGACGTTCCCCTTCCAGCTCGCCCGTGAGGCGTTCGGGGACCGGCAGCCGCCGGCGTGGATGCAGGTCGTGCCGGGCTCGCTCCAGATCCTCATCCACCAGCTGCCCATCCGTGCGCAGATCGACATCCCGCTCACCGAGCAGCTCATCGTCGAGCTCTACTCGAAGAACTAGCTGCTCGACCCCCCCGCCGTTATCGGTTGGCGGTATGGGGGACCGGAACCTGGTCCCCCATACCGCCAACCGAAGGCGTGGGGGAGGGCGACAACTCAACACAGGGCAACACCAGGTCCGTCGCGGAGACAGAGCCGTGACGGGCGGCCGGTCGGACCGGCATGCGGGCGCGTCAAATAGTGGGCGCGCCCGGGAAAGAAGACACACGTGCTCATCGCACAGCGACCCACCCTGACGGAGGAGACCGTCTCCGAGACCCGGAGCCGGTTCACGATCGAGCCGCTCGAGCCCGGCTTCGGCTACACGCTGGGCAACACCCTCCGTCGCACCCTCCTCTCCTCGATCCCCGGCGCCTCGGTGACAAGCATCCGGATCGACGGCGTGCTCCACGAGTTCTCGACGATCCCCGGGGTGAGGGAGGACGTCACCGAGATCATCCTCAACCTCAAGGGCCTCGTCGTCTCCTCCGAGATGGACGAGCCGGTCGTCATGTACCTGCGCAAGCAGGGCGCCGGCGCCGTCACCGCCGGTGACATCGCGCCGCCCGCCGGTGTCGAGATCCACAACCCGACGCTCCACATCGCGACGCTCAACGACAAGGGCTCCATCGACATGGAGCTGACCGTCGAGCGTGGCCGTGGCTACGTCTCCGCCCAGCAGAACAAGTCGGGCGAGCAGGAGATCGGACGGATCCCCGTCGACTCGATCTACAGCCCGGTCCTGTCGGTCCGCTACCAGATCGCCGCGACCCGCGTCGAGCAGCGCACGGACTTCGACAAGCTCGTCGTCGACGTCGAGACGAAGAACTCCATGGCGCCCCGTGACGCGATGGCGAGCGCCGGCAAGACGCTCGTCGAGCTGTTCGGCCTCGTCCGCGAGCTCAACGTCGAGGCCGAGGGCATCGACATGGGCCCGTCCCCCACGGACGCCGCGCTCGCCGCCGACCTCGCCCTCCCGATCGAGGAGCTCGACCTGACCGTCCGCTCGTACAACTGCCTCAAGCGCGAGGGCATCCACAGCGTGGGTGAGCTCGTCGGACGCAGCGAGGCGGACCTGCTCGACATCCGCAACTTCGGCGCCAAGTCGATCGACGAGGTCAAGGCAAAGCTGCACGGCATGGGCCTGGCCCTCAAGGACAGCCCCCCCGGATTCGACCCGAGCGCGCTCGCCTCGGGCGGCTACGACGACTTCGACCTCGCCGAGGACGACATGTCGTTCGCCGAGGACGAGCAGCTCTGATCCCGCCTCCCGGCGGGACGGCATACGCCCGCCTCGCCTGACCATTTAGAGGAGAACTGTCAATGCCCAGCCCCAGCAAGGGTCCCCGTCTCGGAGGCGGCCCGGCGCACGAGCGCCTCATCCTCGCCAACCTGACGACGGCGCTGTTCGAGCACGACCGCATCACGACGACCGAGACCAAGGCGAAGCGGCTCCGTCCGCTCGCCGAGCGCATGGTGACGTTCGCCAAGCGTGGCGACCTGCACGCACGTCGTCGCGTCATGACGGTCGTCCGCGACAAGAGCGTCGTCCATCGCCTCTTTGTCGAGATCGCGCCCGACATGGCCGACCGTCAGGGCGGCTACACCCGGATCACGAAGATCGGCCCCCGAAAGGGCGACAACGCCCCCATGGCGGTCATCGAGCTCGTCCGCGAGCCCGTTGCGAAGAAGGCCACCGTCACGGAGGCCGAGTCCGCGACGAAGCGTGCCGCCAAGGACGCCCAGCCCGTCAAGGCGGAGGCAACCACCGCAGCCGCGGTCGCTCCCGATCTGCCCGAAGGTGCCGTCGCCGCCAGCGAGGACGGGTCATCCCCAGACCCCGCCTACACGATCAAGGGCAACCGCGACTCGATGAAGTACCACGAGCCCGAGGGCCAGTGGTACGACCAGACGGTCGCCGAGGTCTGGTTCGCGTCGGCCCTGGACGCCGAGGCGGCCGGGTTCGTCCGAGCCGGTGGCGGCGGCGCGAGCGACGTCGAGGTCGTCCCGGGGGAGTTCCCCGGGTCCGTCCGCTCGGCCTCCGACGGGTCCGCGCCCAGCGACGAGTACACCGTCAAGGGCAACAAGGACTCGATGATGTACCACGAGCCCGAGGGCCAGTGGTACGACCAGACCGTTGCCGAGGTGTGGTTCAAGAGCGCCGACGACGCCGAGGCCGCGGGCTTCACCAGGGCCGGTTCCGGCAGCACCGACTGACGCCCGCCCTACGCAACAGGGGCGCCCCCGGACCGCACGGCCCGGAGGCGCCCCTGTTGCAGGGTGGTGACGCGCCGCCACCCGACGGCCGGCGTCGGTTCGGCGCCCGCCCGGCCCACACCTGGGGCCGCCGGTGCTGCGGCGAGCCGCCCGGCCCGCGTCGTCGGGATCGCCGCGGGCCGCCCGTCGGCCGCCACGACGGCGCGCGGGACCGCACCCCGGTTTGCGGAGGGGCGTCCGGAGGCGCGGGTCGCTCCACGATGGAACGGTATGCCGGGACGCCGCCCGTTCCACGCGGTTGGTCCCGCTCAGCGCCGGAAGGAGCGCGCCAGGGGGATGATCGCGAGGACGAGGACCATCGGCAGGGCGAAGCCGACACGGAGCGACCCGGCTCCGACGAGCCCGGTGAGGACGGACCCGAGCAGGGCGCCGACATAGTTGAACTGGTTGAAGCGGGCGATGACGGCGTCGACGCGGGCCCGGCGCGCGGCCGGTTCGGTGACGTCGCCGGCGACCGCGGCCGCCGCCGAGAAGCTGAGCGGGGCGACGATGCCGATGCCGAGCCCAAGGACGGCGAAGCCGGCGACGGCGACCCACGCCGCGGGGGAGAACACGATGACGGCGAGGGCTACGGCGGAGACGACTCCGCCGACCTGGATCGGCCGGACGATGCCGAACCGGTCGACGGCTCGGTCGCCGAGGGCCCGGGCGAGGAGGGTGGCAACGAGGTACGGCATGGTCGCGACGGCGACGTTGTCGAGGGAGACCCCGAACGTCGTGTTGAGGAAGACCGGGCCCCACGCGGACGAGGCCGTGTCGACCATGTAGAAGACGATGAGGGCCAGCCCGATGAGGACGATCCGTCGCCAGGGCACGCCGCCGAGGTCGGTCCCCGTGGCGGCCTCACCGTGGTCGCGCCGGATGAACGGCGCCGCCGTTGCGACGACGGGTGCCACGACGAGGGGGACGAACGCCCACGCGATGTGGACGTGTCCTTCGGAGAGGGCGACGAGGGTCGCGACGATGCCGCCGAGGGTCCACGCCGCATGGAGGGAGGGAAGGATCGGGCGTTCGGCGAGGTGCTCGAGGGCAACGGCCTGCATGTTCCCCGTCGCGTCGACGATGCCGACGCCCAGCCCGTAGACGGCGATGGCGCCGAGGAAGAGCCACTCTCGCTGGAGCAGCCCGGCACACGCCAGACCGACGGCGATGAGGACGAGCCCGACCCGCAGCGCGACGGCGCTGTCCCGGCGCCGAGCGACCTGCTCGGCGGTGACCGAGCCGAGGCCGGCGAGGACGACCATCCCGAGCATGACGAACGACAGGCTGGCCGCGGTGAACCCGTACATCGCCTTGAGCTGGGGCAGGTGCGTCGTCAGCCCGATGAAGAGCAGCCCCTGCGCGAAGAACGTCGCGGCCAGCGTCGCCCGGCGCGTCGACGCGCTGGGCCCGTGGACACCATTCGCCGACGCCATGGGAAGAACTGTGACAGACGCGACGCGTCAGGCGCAGGGATAGTGTCGGCGTGTGAGACGTCTGCGGCTCGACCTCGCCTACGATGGCGGCGAGTTCAGCGGCTGGGCGGCTCAGCCGGGGTTGCGGACCGTCGAGGGGGAGCTGTCGTCGGCGTTGGCGACTCTCCTGCGCGCATCCGAGCCGGTGCGGCTCACGGTCGCCGGCCGGACCGACGCGGGCGTCCACGCCCGTGGCCAGGTCGCGCACGCCGACGTCGACTGGGCGGCCTGGCAGCGACTGCCGGGCCGCTCGTCCCGGTCCCCCGAGCAGGCCGCCGTCGCGCGGCTTCGCGGTGTCCTCCCGGCCGACATCGTCGTTCGCCGGGCCGCCCCGGCGCCTGCGGGATTCGACGCCCGATTCTCGGCGACGTCACGGCGCTACCTCTACCGGATCGCCGACGACGCGGCGGAACACGACCCCCTGCGCCGTCGCGACACCGTGACCGTCGACGGGATGCTCGACGTCGCCGCCATGACGGCCGCGGCGCGCGAGCTCGAGGGCCTGCGGGACTTCGCCGCCTTCTGCCGCAGACGGGAGGGTGCGACGACGACCCGCCAGCTCATCTCGTATGCCTGGGCGCGCCTGCCCGACGGCGTCGTCGCCGGCATGGTCGTCGCCGACGCGTTCTGCCACTCCATGGTGCGGGCCCTCGTCGGCGCCGTCGTCCCCGTGGGCCTCGGCGACCGGCCCACCGAGTTCCCGCGGTCGGTGCTCGAGGCACAGGTGCGCGACCCGCGGGTGAAGGTCATGCCGGCGCACGGCCTGTCCCTCGAAGAGGTCACCTACCCGCCGGACGGCGACCTCGCGGCGCGGGTGGAGACGGCCAGGTCGCGGCGCGGCGCGGGGGAGTGACCCGCGCCAGCCGTGGTGGCGTACGGGCGCCCTCTTCGGGAGTATGCGCCCCTGGGACGCATCGACCTCGCCGGCACCTGCGGCACGCTGCCGGATGGCCGCCCACGACGCTCTCGCCGAGGCGGCGCCCCGGGGGTCATGTGCGCGGGGGCCGGTCGAGGTCGATCGGGTAGGTGACCCGGTACACGGCGATGCGACGCGCGTCGGGGTTGCCCTGGCCGACCCGGCGCCAGCGCTCGACGACCGCGCGCAGCTCGGCGTCCATCTCGGCCGTCTGGTCGGCGGTGAGGACGCAGACGTCGTCCTTCATGCCGAGCGCGCTGCGCCACGCCATCGGCCAGGAGGCCGCGTCGTCGAGCCACTTCTCGAAGCGCTGGTCCATGTGCCGCAGGTAGTCCCGCTCGAGCCAGTTGAGGGCCGTCTCGGCGTCCTCGTCCCCCCCGAGGTCCGCCGGGTCCCACTGCGTGTAGTCGCGGGCGGCAGCCCACAGGCGCTCCCGGCCGTGGCCCTCACCCGTGTCGCCGACAAGCCCGAGCTCCGCCAGGCGCCGAAGGTGGTAGCTGGTCGCGCCGCTGTTGGTGCCGAGCTCGCGAGCCAGGCTCGTCGCGGTGGCGGGGCCGGACCGTCGTAGGGCCGAGACGAGCCGGTTGCGCAAGGGGTGGGCGAGCGCCTTCACCCGCACGCCATCGAGGCGGACGACGGGGCCGACGACGTGGTTCTGTGGGGGCACCTATGCAGAATACTTCTGCACACCTTATCTGCACAAATACCGTGCATGTCGAGGCGTGAGCCCGTCTGCGCAGGTCAGCGGCCCTTCCCAGCCGTAACGCCGGCGATTAGCGAGGGTGTCGCGGAGCCCGTAGACTGGACAACTGTTGTGCCGATCGCCCTCGCAGGGCCGTTCAGCCCTCGGGCCGGCATACGCGAGCAGGAACCACACCGACACGTAAGGGACCCCCCGTGCGCACGTACACCCCGAAACAGGCCGACGCGGACCGGCAGTGGCATGTCATCGACGCCACCGACGTCGTCCTCGGCCGCCTCGCCGTCCAGGCTGCCACGCTCCTGCGCGGCAAGCACAAGCCGACCTTCGCTCCCCATGTCGACATGGGCGACTTCGTCATCATCATCAACGCCGACAAGGTGGCCCTGACCGGTGCGAAGGCCGAGCAGAAGAAGGCGTACCGCCACTCGGGCTACCCGGGTGGACTGAAGAGCGTCACCTACACCGAGCTCCTCGCGAAGAACCCCGCCAAGGCCGTGGAGAAGGCGGTTCGTGGGATGATCCCGAAGACGACCCTCGGCCGTCAGCAGCTCACCAAGCTCAAGGTGTATGCCGGGTCCGAGCATCCGCACGCCGCCCAGAAGCCCAAGCCGTTCGAGATCAAGCAGGTGGCCCAGTGACCGACATCGTGACCCCCGACGTCCTCGACGCCGACGAGCCCGAGCTCACCGAGTACACGACCGAGTCGGACGCCTCGGCGTCCGCCGAGCCGGCCCGCCGGCCCTCCGCCTCCGCCCCCGGCGCCGGCACCGGTCGCCGCAAGCAGGCCGTCGCACGGGTTCGGATCGTTCCCGGGACCGGGGAGTGGACGATCAACGGGCGTTCGCTCGAGGAGTACTTCTCCAACAAGGTCCACCAGCAGCTCGTCAACGAGCCGCTGAAGATCCTCGAGCTCGACGGCGCCTACGACGTCCTCGTCCGCGTCCACGGTGGCGGCATGTCCGGCCAGGCCGGGGCCGTGCGGCTCGGTGTCGCGCGCTCCCTCAACGGCATCGACCCCGACCTCAACCGGGCTGCCCTGAAGAAGGCCGGTTTCCTGACCCGTGACGCCCGGGTCCCGGAGCGCAAGAAGGCCGGTCTGAAGAAGGCCCGCAAGGCACCGCAGTACTCCAAGCGCTGATCGGTGCCCCCACGTCGCCGTCGTGCCCTCGGGCGCGGCGGCGTCGTCGTCCGCGGGGACGTGCCGGCGGCAGATGCGCCGCCCGAGCCGGAGCCTCCGGATGGGGCACGGCGACCGCCCATGTGCGCCGTCAGGCAGCGGTGACGGAGTACGTTCTCTTGACGGCAACGAGGAAAGGTCGCATCAGCACATGGCTCGACTCTTCGGCACGGACGGCGTGCGTGGACGCGCGAACCGCGACATCACCGCCGACCTTGCCCTGCGGCTCTCCGTCGCTGCCGCCGACGTGCTGGGCCAGGCCGCTCGCGTCGCCGGACTGCGTCCGCGGGCGGTCGTCGGGCGCGACCCGCGGGCATCCGGGGAGTTCCTCAGCGCGGCCGTCGTCGCCGGGCTCGCGTCCGCCGGGGTCGACGTCCACGACGTCGGCGTCCTGCCGACACCCGCCGTCGCCTACCTGACGGGCCAGCTCGAGGCGGACTTCGGGGTCATGCTGTCGGCCTCGCACAACCCGATGCCCGACAACGGGATCAAGTTCTTCGCCGGGGGCGGCCACAAGCTCGACGACGCGATCGAGGACCGCATCCAGGCGTCCTTGGACTCGGAGCACCCGCGTCCCGAGGGCGTCGGCGTCGGCCGGGTGTTCACCGACCTCTCCGGTCAGGCGCGCTATGTCTCGCACCTTCTCCAGGCGGTTCCCAACAGGATCGACGGCCTCCACGTCGTCATCGACGCGGCGCACGGTGCCGCGAGCACCGTCTCGCCCGAGGTCTTCCGGCTTGCCGGGGCCCGGGTCACCGAGATCGGGACGAAACCGGACGGGCTCAACATCAACGACGGCTACGGCTCCACGCACATCGACCGGCTCCAGGACGCGGTCACCGAGGCCGGTGCCGACCTCGGCATCGCCCACGACGGTGACGCCGACCGCTGCCTGGCCGTCGACGCCGACGGCACGGTCGTCGACGGGGACGAGATCATGGCGATCATCGCCGTGGCGCTCAAGGAGCACGGACGCCTGGCCGGTGACACCCTCGTCGCCACGGTCATGAGCAACCTGGGGCTGCTCCAGGCGATGGCCCGGGAAGGCATCGCCGTGACACAGACCGGCGTCGGTGACCGGTACGTCCTCGAGGAGATGCGCGCCCGCGGACGGGTGCTCGGCGGTGAGCAGTCCGGGCATGTCATCCTCCTCGACCATGCGACGACGGGCGACGGGGTCCTCACGGGCCTCATGCTCGCCGCCCGTGTCGCCGAGACGGGCCGTCCCCTTGCCGACCTCGCCCGCGTCATGACGCGGCTGCCACAGGTGCTCGTCAACGTCAAGGGCGTCGACACGTCGAGGGTTGAGTCCGATCTTGCGCTCCAGTCAGCCGTCCGGGCCGAGGAGGCGAGCCTGGGCAGCTCGGGCCGGGTGCTGCTGCGCAAGTCCGGCACGGAACCCGTCGTCCGGGTGATGGTCGAGGCGGCCACCCACGACGACGCGCAGTCCGTGGCGGACCGGCTCGTCGCCGTCGTGCGGAGCCGTCTCGCGCTCTGAGGACGGAGCGGCTCCGACACGCCCGCGGCGTGGACGAGGTCGGCGGGCCTGCTTCCCCTGTGCCGCTGAGCGCGGGGGCTACCCGGCCGTGGCCGTGGATCCGTCGAGATCTCCGACGGCGCCGACGAACCGGGCCTGGCCGACGGCGAGAGCGTACTGGGCTCCGACGATGGCGAGGCGGCCGTCGTCGAGGCGTTCACGGATGATGCGTGACCGGTCAGCGATGAGCGCCGCCGTGTGCAGGATGTGCGCGCGTTCGACGTCCTCGGCGCTCGGCTCCCCGACGGTGTCCCGGCTGGCGGCGAGGACCGAGGGGAGGACGCGCTCGACGATGTCCCGAAGGAAGCCGGGTGGCATCTGGCCAGATCGGGACGCCGCGAGGGTCGCCCCGATGGCCCCGCACGAGTCGTGTCCGAGGACGACGACGAGAGGGGCGCCGAGCACCTCGACGCCGAACTCGATGGAGCCGAGGACGCTGGGGTCGACGACATGGCCGGCCGTGCGGACGACGAAGAGGTCCCCGAGGCCCTGGTCGAAGATGATCTCCGCCGCCACCCGGGAGTCGGCGCACCCGAAGAACACGGCGAAGGGCGACTGCTTGGCCGCGAGCCGCTCACGCAGGTGGATGTCCTGGTGCGGGTGGGCCCGGTCCCCGGCCATGAACCGCGCGTTGCCCGCCTCGAGCACGGCCCAGGCCTCGCCCGGCGTCCGCGGCCGGGCGACTGGCCGCGGACGGCGCCGTTCGCTCACGCCAGTCCCGGGCGCTTGTGGATTGTCATGGCGACGGGCCGGATGAGGGAGGCGAAGAAGTCGTTGCCCTTGTCGTCGACGACGATGAAAGCGGGGAAGTCCTCGACGTTGATCTTCCAGACCGCCTCCATCCCCAGCTCGGGGTACTCGAGGACCTCGACCGACCGTATGCAGTCCTGGGCGAGCCGGGCGGCTGGGCCCCCGATCGAGCCGAGGTAGAACCCGCCGTGTGTCTTGCAGGCGTCGGTGACCTGCTGGCTGCGGTTGCCCTTGGCGAGCATGACGAGCGAGCCGCCGGCAGCCTGGAACTGCTCGACGTAGGAGTCCATGCGGCCGGCCGTCGTCGGGCCGAACGAGCCGGACGGCATGCCCGCCGGGGTCTTCGCCGGCCCGGCGTAGTAGACGGGGTGGTCCTGGAGGTACTGCGGCATCGGCTCGCCGGCATCGAGGCGGGCCTTGATCTTCGCGTGGGCGATGTCGCGCGCGACGACGAGCGGGCCGGTCAGCGACAGGCGGGTCTTGACGGGGTGCTTGGTCAGCTCGGCGAGGATCTCGGCCATGGGCCGTTTGAGGTCGACCCGGACGACCTCGCCCTCCTCGTGTGCCGCGCCCGTCTCGTCGGACGGGCCCGCCAGCGTGTGGTGGTCGATCTCGGGGAGGAAGTGGGCGGGCTCGGTCTCGAGCTGCTCGATGAAGACGCCCTCGGCGGTGATCTTGCCGAGTGCCTGGCGGTCCGCCGAACAGGAGACGGCGATGGCGACCGGCAGGGAGGCGCCGTGGCGGGGGAGCCGGATGACGCGGACGTCATGGCAGAAGTACTTCCCGCCGAACTGGGCGCCGATGCCGAAATGCCGCGTCAGCTCGAGCACCTGGGCCTCGAGCTCGGTGTCGCGGAACCCGTGCGCCGTCGCCGCGTCCCCGTGGGTCGGGATCGAGTCCAGGTACTTGGCGCTCGCGTACTTCGCCGTCTTGAGGGCGAACTCGGCGCTCGTCCCGCCGATGACGACGGCGAGGTGGTAGGGCGGGCAGGCCGCCGTCCCGAGCCCGCGGAGCTTCTCGTCGAGGAAGGTCATCATCGAGTCGGGGTTGAGGATCGCCTTCGTCTCCTGGAAGAGGTAGGACTTGTTGGCGCTTCCGCCGCCCTTGGCGAGGAAGAGGAACTTGTACGTCGTCTCATGACCGGGCTCGGTGTCGGCATACAGCTCGATCTGGGCGGGCAGGTTGGAGCCGGTGTTCCTCTCGTCCCACATGGTCAGCGGCGCCATCTGCGAGTAGCGCAGGTTGAGCCGGGTGTACGCGTCATAGACGCCGCGGCTGATCGGCTCCTCGTCGCGTCCCTCGGTGAGCACATGCTGACCACGCTTGCCCATGACGATGGCCGTGCCCGTGTCCTGGCACATCGGCAGGACCCCGCCGGAGGCGATGTTGGCGTTCTTCAGGAGGTCGAGGGCGACGAACCTGTCGTTGTTGCTCGCCTCGGGGTCGTCGAGGATGTTCCGCAGCTGCTGGAGGTGGCCGGGGCGGAGGAAGTGGGCGATGTCGTGCATCGCCGTCTCGGTGAGCATCCGGAGCGCCTCGGGGTCGACCTTGAGGAAGGGGGTGCCGTCCGGTCCGTCGACGACCGTCACACCGTCGGTCGTCAGCTGCCGCCAGGGCGTCTCGTCGCTGCCGTTGCTCCCTGCGCCCGGAAGGAGGTCCTCGTATGCGAAGTCAGCCATGAGGCCAGCGTATGCCGTCTCGCACGGCCGGACCGGGGGCGGCCGGGAGGGTCGCCGGCACCGCTTCGGAGGCAAGCGGACTAGCCTCCGTCCGTGCTCACCCCGCTGCTCACCGGGCTCGGCATCGGGCTCGCCGCGGGGGTGAGCCCGGGGCCGCTGCTCGTCCTCGTCGTCACCTCCTCGCTGCGGGGTGGGCTGCGCAGCGGGGCCGCCGTCGCCATGGCGCCCCTGCTCAGCGACGTCGTCGTCGTCGCCGTCGTCCTCGCGGCGCTGGACCGGATGCCCGTCGGTGCCCTCGGCTGGCTCGGCGTCGTCGGAGGCGTCGTGGTCGCCGCCGTCGGCCTCCAGACGATCCGTGAGGCCCGCACGGCCACGCTTTCCGCGCCGGCGCGCACCCCTGGGCCGTCGAGCCGGGCGCTCGCGCGGGGAGTGGTCGTCAACCTGGTGAGCCCGCACCCGTGGATCAGCTGGGTGACCGTCCTCGGACCGTTGACCCTGACCGCGTGGCGATCGGCGCCGGTGGGTGGTGCCGCCCTCGTCGCGGGTTTCTACGCCACCCTCGTCGGCTCGAAGCTCGTCCTCGCCGCCCTCGTCTCCCGTGGCCGGCACCGGCTGAGCGACGCGACGTACCGCCGGTCCGTGACGGTCGCCGGCGTCGTCCTCCTCGTGCTCGCGGGCGTCATGGTGGCCGAGTTCGCCGGCCAGATCCGATGAGCAGGGGGACGGGCTCAGCCGTCGACGGTGCCGGTGGCGTCGATCTCGGCGAGGATCGGGGCGTACGCACCGGCATGGGCGACGGTCACGGCGGACGCCGCGAGTCCGCGCTCGACGGCGGGGGTGACGTCGTCCAGCGTCGCCGTCCGCAGACGCTCCCTGGCGTCGGAACCACCGAGCAGTCCGGCCTCGAGCAGACCCGAGAGAAGGCCGGCCATGAAGGAGTCGCCGGCTCCGACGGTGTCGACGACCGTGGAGGCGAGGATGGGGCGCTCGGCCGACTCGCCGGTCGAGGCGAGCCGGTAGGCGACGCCGTGCGCGCCGCGGGTGACGACCGCGAGCGCGGCGCCGGCCTCGTTCCACCGGGCGAGGACGCCGCTCTCGGGGAGGCCGGGGTAGAGGACCGCGACGTCCTCGGCGCTCGCCTTGACGACATCGCTGAGGCGGACGACCTGCTCGACGAGAGCGCGGAGGCGAGCCGGGTCGCCCATGATCGTCGGCCGGACGTTCGGGTCGTAGGAGACCGTGGCGTCGCGCTCGGCGGTCCGCAACGCGGTGAGGACCGCCTCGCGCCCGGGCTCGAGGACGGCTCCGATGGACCCGGTGTGCACGTGACCGATCCCCTGGGGCAGCACGACGGGGCGAAGGTCCCAGTGCAGGTCGAACGTGTACGTCGCCGTGCCCGCCTCGTCGAGCTCGGCGACGGCGCTCGACGTCGGCTCGTCGGTCAGGCTCGAGGCCAGGGCGTGCACCCCGTGCTGGCCGAGGAACTCGGCGACCCGCTCGCCGGGCAGGTCCGGCCCGTACGTCGTCGCGAAGTCGACGTCCACGCCGAGACTGGCGAGCCCGACGGCGACGTTGGCGGGGCTGCCGCCGACGTGGTCCTCCTCGTCGCCGTACGGGGACCGGACGATGTCGATGAGGGACTCTCCGATGACACAGACGCGGGCCATGGAGCGACCCTAGCGCCGGTTCGTGCGAGGGCGACTGGCACAGGGACGGGCACGTCGGGGACGATGGACCCGTGAGCAGCCGCTACTCGATGGGGTCAGTGCCCAACATGGTCAGGTCGCTGCTCGTCGTCGCGGCCCTCGTCGTGGCGATCCTCCTCATGGTTCCTCGGGTGAACTCGATCAGCCAGCCGCCCGTCGACGTCGCCTCGTCCGCTCGTTCGGTCGCCGCGGAGACGCACTGGCCGATCCTGATCCCCACCGGCCTGCCGGACGGATGGAAGGCGACGAGTGTCCGGTACGTCCGGTCGACGGGCGGCCTCATGACCTGGCACGTCGGCTACGTGTCGCCGGCAGGCGACTACGTCGCCGCCGAGCAGACGGAGAACGCCACCTGGGAGTGGGTGCATGCGCAGACGAACCGGGCACCGATGACGGGGACCGTGACGATCGCCGGGACGACGTGGACGGAGTACATCCGCGACCAGAAGGTCCAGAACAGCCTCGTCGACAAGCGTGGCGCCGGTGAGCTGACGACCGTCGTCACCGGCACGGGCACGTTCGACGAGCTGCGAGTCTTCGTCGAGCACCTGACGCCATACGTCGAAGCGCGCTAGGCCGGACGGCTCCGCCTACTCCTCGGGGGATCCGAGGGACTGCTCCGCCCGGGTCAGCCACGACTCGCAGTGGGCGGCGAGGGTCTCGGCGCGCTGCCACAGCCCGAGGGACTCCTCGAGCCCGGCCTGGCCACCCTCAAGCCGCCCGACGATGCCGGCGAGCTCGTCCCGGGCCTGCTCGTACGACAGGTCGGCGACTGGGGTCGGCTCCGGCGTGGACGGCATGGGGCGAGCCTAGTTCTCCTCGAGCAGCCCGAACGTGCGGACCCGGAAGTCCCCGCGGGCGACCCGCACGCGGAGGAGCTCCTCGACCTGAAGGACGGACGGGTCTCGGACGATGGCGCCGTCGACCCGGCTGACGACGGCATACCCGCGCTCGAGCGTGGCCTCCGGGGAGAGGACGCGGACCTGGTCGTGGAGGTGGGCGACCCGGTCGCGCTCGCGCAGGAGCCGGCCCCGGGCGGCGCTCGAGGCGCGACCGCGCAGCCCGGCCACCATGGCGCGCTGCGCCCTCGCGTAGGCCCCGGGGTCGGCCATGACGGGGCGGGACGTGAGCATGGCGAGGTGGCCTCGCTCGGCGTCGACCCGGCGGGTCAGCGCCGCGCGGGCCCGCCACCGGGAGGTGGCGACCGACGCGTGCTCGGCCGCCGCGTCAGGGACGACGAGCTTGGCCGCATCCGTGGGCGTCGACGCGCGGACGTCGGCGACGAAGTCGAGCAGCGGGGTGTCGACATCGTGGCCGATGGCGCTGACGACCGGCGTCCTCGCCGCGGCGACGGCGCGGACGAGCGTCTCGTTGCTGAACGGCAGGAGGTCCTCGACCGAACCCCCCCCGCGGGCGATGACGATGACGTCGACGTCGGGGATGGCGTCGAGCTCGGCGAGGGCCGCGGCCACCTCTGTGACGGCGGCGCTGCCCTGGACGGCGACCGTGCGGATCTCGAAGGCGACGGCCGGCCAGCGGCGTCGGGCGTTCTCGACGACGTCGTGCTCGGCAGCGCTCCCGCGACCGGTGACGAGCCCGACGCGCCGTGGGAGGAACGGCAGCGGACGTTTCCGGCTCGCGTCGAAGAGGCCCTCGCTGGCCAGGTGCGTCTTGAGGTACTCGATACGGGCAAGGAGCTCGCCGACTCCGACGGGCCTGATCTGCCGCGCGTCCATGACGAGGGAGCCGCGCTGGGTCCAGAACTGCGGCTTGCACTGGACGACGACGCGGGCCCCCTGGGAGAGCGCGACGGGCATGGCGTCGAGCGCCGTCGTCCGGACGGCGACGGACAGCGACATGTCGACATCGACATCCCGGAGGGTCAGGTAGGCGGTCCCCGACTGCGCCCGTCGGGTGAGCTGGACGACCTGGCCCTCGACCCAGACGGCCGACATCCGCTCGACGTAGTCGGCGATCTTCACTGACAACAGCCGCAGCGGCCACGGGTTCTCGGCGCTCGTGTCGGCGGCCTTCTCCGGGAGCGCGGCGGTCACGGCGACGATCCTAGACGTGCCGGATCCCGCTTACCATGGACGTATGCCGCCCCCCGATGTGACCAGCAAGCGCGTGCTCCTCGCCGCGCCCCGTGGCTACTGCGCGGGCGTCGACCGAGCCGTCGTCACCGTCGAGAAGGCGCTCGAGCTCTACGGGCCGCCGGTCTACGTCCGCAAGCAGATCGTCCACAACAAGCACGTCGTGTCGACCCTCGAGCGGCGTGGGGCCGTGTTCGTCGACGAGACCGACGAGGTCCCCTACGGTGCCACGGTCGTCTTCTCGGCGCACGGGGTCGCGCCCGTCGTCCACACCGAGGCGCAGGGCCTGTCGCTGAAGACGATCGACGCGACGTGCCCGCTCGTGACGAAGGTCCACCGCGAGGCCGTCCGGTTCGCCGACGCCGACTACGACATCCTTCTCGTCGGGCATGAGGGCCACGAGGAGGTCGTCGGCACGTCGGGCGAGGCTCCCGAGCACATCACCCTCGTCGACGGCCCCGACGACGTCGACAACGTCATCGTCCGCGACCCTGACAAGGTCGTGTGGCTCTCGCAGACGACGTTGTCCGTCGACGAGACGATGGAGACGGTCCGCCGCCTCCGCGAACGCTTTCCACACCTTCAGGACCCACCGAGCGACGACATCTGCTACGCGACCCAGAACCGGCAGCTCGCCGTCCGGCAGATGGCACCCGAGACGGACCTCATGATCGTCGTCGGCTCGCGCAACTCCTCCAACTCGGTCCGGCTCGTCGAGGTGGCCGTTGAGCACGGCGCCAAGGCGGGCCATCTCGTCGACTATGCCGATGAGATCGACCCGGCGTGGCTCGACGGCGTGACGACGGTGGGGGTCACCTCCGGGGCGTCGGTCCCGGAGGTCCTCGTCCGCGAGGTCCTGGCGTTCCTCTCGGTGCACGGGTACGTCGACGTGCAGCCCGTCGTCGCCGCGGAGGAGTCGCTCATGTTCGCCCTCCCCAACGAGCTGCGCCGCGACCTCAAGGCAGCCGGGCTGTCCGACAGGATGAGCCACGCGAGGGGCCCGCTGCACTGATCAGGCGACGTCGCCCGTCACCTGATCAGTGCCGGCGGCCGGTTCGCGCGTCTCGAGCTGGGGCCGGGCATCCTCCGCCGTCACGTGCTCGATGAGCTCGTATGCCGTCAGCGGCCGTGGCCCATGGGTCACCGGCTCGTGGACCTCGAGGAGCGTCGACGCAACCCCGAGGTCGGCCATCCGGCGCGCCGAGACAAGGACCCGGCTCTCGAGCGTGCCGACGAGCTTGTTGTAGGACTCGACCGAACGGGTCAGCGCCTTGCCGACGTCATGGACGTGGCCGCCCATCGTCGCGAGCCGGTCGTGCAGCTCCCGGCCCAGGAGAAGGAGCTCGCGCGCCCCTGAGGTCAGGCTGTCCTGCTGCCACGACACGGCAACGGCGCGCAGCAGCGCGAGCAGAGCGGCGGGCCCGACGAGGACGACGCCGCGGGCCATGGCCTCCTCGTGCAGCTCGGGGGCGGCCGTCAGGGCGCCGGCGAGCATGGCATCGGAGGGGACGAAGCACACGACGAGCTCCGGGGTGGTCTCGAACGCCGACCAGTACCCCTTGCCGGCCAGCATGCGGACGTGCGCCCGCAACGCATCGGAGTGCTCGCGGAGGAGGACCGAGCGCTCGGAGGGGGCGAGATCCTCCGCCTGGGCGGCGAGGAACCTGGTCATCGGCGCCTTGGCGTCGATGACCAGGTTCCTCCCACCGGGCAGGTGGACGACGACGTCGGGCCGGACCCCTCGCCCGTCCCGGGTCGTCGTCGCGACCTGCTCGTCGAAGTCGCAGCGGGGGAGCATCCCCGCGTGCTCGAGGACACGCCGCAGCTGGACCTCACCCCATGCACCGCGGGTCGTCGACGCGTTGAGCGATCCGGCGAGCGCCCGCGTCTCGGCGCCGAGGGCCGTCGCCGAGTCCTCGACCCGGGCCAGCGCGCCGCTGATCGTCGCGAACTGGGCGACGCGGTCTCGTTCGAGAGTGCCGACCTGCGTCTCGACCCGTCGCAGGGTCTCGCGCAGGGGCGCCAGCGCGGCCGCGGTCTCCGCGTCACCCGAGGCTGCCGCCTCGAGGTCGACGACGCGCTCGCGGAGGATGTCCCGCTCGGCGACGGCGGCCGCGAGGGGTGCGGCGGCGTACAGACGCATGCCGAGGACCCCGAGGCTCAGACCGACGACCCCGGTGAACACAGCGACGAGCCAGATCTCCATGCGTCCAGGCTCGCACGGGGCGCCGACAGCGGGGTACGACCCGAGGTAGCCTCGCCTCCCGTGGGTAGCCCTGAGTCGTTCGAGTCGCATGCCGCGCCCGACCGGCGCACCGAGCAGGGCCGCCTCGCCCTCATCCAGACCCTCAACGCCCGCCTGCCGTTGAAGCGCAACATCGGGCAGGGTCTGCTCCGCAACCCGACCGGGGACATCCTCCTGTGCCAGCTCGCCTACAAGCGCGAGTGGGACCTGCCCGGCGGCGTCGTCGACCCGCGCGAGTCGCCGGCGACATGCGTCGAGCGGGAGATCATGGAGGAGCTCGGCATCGAGGTCCACTGCGGCGAGCTGCTCGCCGTCGACTGGCTACCGCCCTACCGCGGGTGGGACGACGCCGTCCTGTTCCTCTTCGACCTCGGCTCCGTCGGCTCGGACATCGTCGACTCGATGACCTTGCTCGAACGGGAGATCCGGGCCGTCCACTGGGTCGCGCCGGACGATGTGGCCGACCACGTGGCGCCGTACTCGGCCGCGCTGGTCGCCGAGGTGGTCCGCAAAGGCGGCGGCACCGCCTACCTGGAGAACAGCGCACCGCGCGGACGCAACTAGATTCGTCCTCGTGGCACTCACCATCGGCATCGTCGGGCTCCCCAACGTCGGCAAGTCGACGTTGTTCAACGCGCTGACCAAGAACAACGTCCTCGCGGCGAACTACCCGTTCGCGACGATCGAGCCGAACGTCGGCGTCGTCCCGCTGCCGGACGCCCGGCTCGACCGGCTCGCGGAGATGTTCGCCTCTGAGCGCGTCGTCCCGGCCACGGTGTCCTTCGTCGACATCGCCGGGATCGTCAAGGGCGCGTCGGTGGGGGAGGGCCTGGGGAACAAGTTCCTCGCCCACATCCGCGAGGCCGATGCGATCTGCCAGGTCGTCCGGGCCTTCGAGGACGGCGACGTCGTCCATGTCGACGGCAACGTGTCGCCGTCCGGTGACATCGAGACGATCGAGACCGAGCTCATCCTCGCCGACCTCCAGACGCTCGAGAACGCCGTGCCGCGCCTGGAGAAGGAGGCTCGGATCAAGAAGGAGAGCAAGCCGGCGCTCGACAACGCGCTCGCGGCACGTGCCGTCCTCGAGGGTGGCCGGACCCTGTATGCCGGTGGTGCGGCCGGGGGCGTGGACGCCGAGCTGGCCCGCGGGCTGGGGCTGTTGACGACCAAGCCGTTCATCTACGCGTTCAACCTCGACGAGGACCAGCTGACGGACACCGACCTGCATGCGTCGCTGCGGTCGCTCGTGGCGCCTGCGGACGCGGTGTTCCTCAACGCCAGGCTCGAGATGGACCTCATGGACATGTCGCCCGCGGACGCCCAGGAGATGCTCGAGGGTTTCGGCGCCGCGGAGTCGGGACTCGACCAGCTCGCCCGCGTCGGCTTCCACACCCTCGGTCTGCAGACCTACCTCACGGCCGGCCCCAAGGAGTCCAGGGCCTGGACGATCACGCGGGGGTGGACAGCGCCTCAGGCGGCGGGGGTCATCCACACGGACTTCCAGCGGGGTTTCATCAAGGCCGAGATCGTCTCGTACGGCGACCTGATGGCCGCGGGGTCGATGGTGGCGGCCCGCGCGGCCGGAAAGGTCCGCATGGAGGGGAAGGACTACGTCATGCAGGACGGAGACGTCGTGGAGTTCCGCTTCAACGTGTAGCGCGGTTGGGAATCACTAGTACGGGTTGAGAAATTGCTCGCTCTCGGGGTCGGTCGGGTCCGCAGACGGTCCGCACGCCCGTCGACGTTTCAACTCCTCACCCAGACCCGGGCGACTGCTCCGGCCACTCAGTGACACCTTGGTGTGATGGCGCTTCCCGAGACTGACCTGCACCGCATCCGCCTCTGGGCGCGGGAGCGCCTGCCCGAGCACCTGTGGGACGAGCTGAAGGTTGAGGCCGACGTCTCCGAGCGCCACGTCGACATCGTCGAGGTGCGCCCACCGTGGGATGGCGTCGGCGATCACACCCGGTTCCCGATCGCGCGGCTGCGCTACACGAAGTCGACCGGCCAATGGGCGATCTACTGGCGCGATCGCAACCTGAAGTTCCACGAGTACAAGCGCACGCGCCCGACCAAGAACGTCCAGGCGCTCCTCGATCACATCGAGACCAGCGGCGACCCGGTCTTCTGGGGCTAGCGAGCGGCTCATTGACTGTCGATATAGTGGAGGATAATCTCAGTTATATGAGAACTAAGGCGCCGCTCCTCGCTCCGATCTTCAGGTCGGACGGTCAGGCGCGCCTGCTCTCCACATTGTTGCTCACCGGCGACGAGCTGAGCGTCACCGATCTGGCCAAGCGGGCCGACCTGGCCTACCCGACGGTGCACCGCGAGGTCGCGCGCCTGGTGGACGCCGGCATCCTGAGCGAGCGACAGGTGGGCCGCACGAGGCTGATCCGAGCCAACGACGAGAGCCCGATGGTGGGCCCCTTGCGCGAGATCCTCACGGTCGCTACGGGCCCGGTGGTGATGCTGGCCGAGGAGCTTGGGGGGATCGACGGGATCGAGTCGGCGTTCCTCTACGGCTCCTTCGCCGCGCGGATGCTCGGGGATGCCGGTCCGGCGCCGCATGACATCGACGTCATGGTGCTCGGTGAGCCCGACGTGGATGCGGTCTACGAGGCGTGCACCCGAGTCGAGGCCGCAGTGCACCGTCCCGTGAACCCGACGATCCTCACGCCTGAGGAGTTCGCGGCACCCTCCGGGTTCCTGGACCACGTGCGCGGCGGCCCGGCGGTCGCGGTGATCGGGGAGCTGCCGTGGCGCTGACCCCGCTTACCCGCGTCCAGCAGGCGACGGTCCTCGCGCTGGTCGAGGCGCGTCGTCTCGATGTCGTGCCCGCAGACGTCGCGCGTGCGACCTCGTTCCTGGTCCAGGCGCAGGAGCGCCTGGACCAACTGCCGCTGCTCACCAGTGTCGTCGTCAAGTACGGCATCGCCTACGACGCCTGTCAGGCCACGGGCGAGGCGCTATTGGCGGCGTACGGCTTCCGGACGACCAACGGGCCTGGCCAGCACGAGGCGCTTGGCCGCTACCTTCGCGCCGTCTTCGACAAGCCGCCCGCGGACAGGGGGGCGCGAGAGTTCGACCGCTTGCGGCGTGCTCGCAACCAGGACCGCTACGAGGCGAAGCCGGTGGGCGCCGCGGCGACAGAGAAGGCCGAGCAGGTCGCCCGGACGCTGTTCGACGCCGCCCTCGCCAGAGGGCTCTCCCGGTGACACAGCGGT
>JAJXUB010000094.1 GCA_021783215.1 Actinomycetes bacterium
GGGCCCGACCCCGCCATCATGCGCGACCACAGCATCGCGGCCCGCTCGAACCACGAGGAGCGCGCGCTGACGGCCGGGGTTGACCGGCTACAGGTCGAGCGCATCCGCAAGCGCATCGCCGGAGCCCTCGACGAGGGCTACGAGATGTGCGAGGCCCAGGGCGCCGCTCCGGGGGCGAAGTGGGGTGACATCACGACAGCGATCTACACCGCCGCCGGGGACGTGTCCTACCTCTCGTGCCACGGGGTCATCGCGTTCAGCGCGATCCTGCACCATCCGATCCGGTACATCATGAAGTACTGGAAGGACGAGCCGACCGTCGGCATCCACGAGGGTGACGGGTTCATCCACAACGACGCGCGGTACGGCAACATCCACAACACCGACCAGTCGATGATCATGCCAATCTTCCGCGACGGAGAGATCATCGCCTGGGTCGCGGCAACCATCCACGAGGGCGAGAACGGTGCGATCGAGCCCGGCGGTATGCCGTCCGGCTCCGAGACCCCGTTCGACGACGGTCTTCGGATGAGCCCGTTCAAGATCGTCGAGCGTGGGCACCTCCGGCGCGACCTGGTCACCTTCCTCCAGCACTCGGTGCGCGACCCGAAGCTCCAGCTCGCGGACCTGAAGGTCAAGATCACCGCGGTCCGCAAGATCATGGAGCGCATCGACACCGTCATCGAGGAGGTCGGTGTCGACACGTTCGTCGGCGCATTACGGACGACGGTCGAGGACGTCGACGTCGAGGTCCGGCGTCGGATCGGCGAGCTTCCCGACGGCACCTACCGGCTCGACCAGTTCATGGACTCGACGCTCAAGGAGAACATCCTCATCAAGTTCGCCTGCAAGATCACCATCAAGGGCGAGCACATGACGATCGACCTGAGAGGGACCGGGCCGGAGATCCTCAACCGCGCCATCAACTCCCCCCTCTGTTCGGTGAAGTCGATGTTCATGCAGGCGATCCTCGGCTACTGGTGGCCCGACATGCCACGGTCCACGTCCGCGATGAGCTGCATCGAGATCATCTCCGAGGAGGGCACGTGGGCCGACGCGTCCTATGACGCGCCGATGGGGCAGTCCCTCCAGGCGTCCTTCCGCGGGTTCTCCGCCGCCCAGGCTCTCTACAGCCGGATCTCCTTCTCCACACCGAAGAAGTACAGCAACGTCGTCTCCAGCTGGTTCAACCAGATCAACACGTTCCTGTGGGGCGGCATCACCCAGCACGGCGACGTCGTGGGCAACCTCTGTGCCGACATCAACGGCATGCCGGGAGGCGCCAAGCCGTTCCACGACGGCGAGGACTCCTTGTCGAACACCTACGCAGCCATGTCCGACATGGCCGAGCAGGAGGTCATGGAGGAGGAGGTGCCCTTCATGCAGCTGGTGTCCAAGCGGCTCGTTCGGGACAACATGGGCTTCGGAAAGTTCACCGGCGGCATGGGGTACGAGATGATCGTCGCGGCTGAGGGAACGCCACAGTGGGGCTTCATGGCCGTGACGTCCGGGGCCAAGTTCTCCTCGGTCTACGGGATGTACGGCGGCTACGGCTGCGGCACCTACCCGCTGGCCATGGTGAAGGGGACGAACGTCTACGACCACGTCCGGCGTGACAACACGATGTTCGACCTGTCGATGGAGAAGGTCATGAACGAGCGTCCCTTCGAGGACGGTGAGTACTCGACCCATCACATGGGCTTGCAGTTCGACGTCGCGAAAGACGGAGAGCTCTACATGATGAGCCAGGGCGCCGGCGGTGGCTACGGTGACCCGCTCGAGCGGGACCCCTCGTCGGTGGTGCGCGACGCTCAGCTGGGCCGGATCAGCCAGAAGGTCGCCGTTGACATCTTCGCCGTCCACTACGACCCGGCGACGTTCCGGCTCGACGCCGGGGCCACCGAGCAAGCTCGGGACCGCGCCCGCGCCGCGCGACTGGAGCGAGGCAGGCCGTTCGACGAGTTCTGCGAGGAGTTCGTCACGCCCGAGCCGCCTGCGGACCTCTACTACTACGGGTCGTGGGGTTCGGACACCGAGGACATCACCGCTACGGTGTTCACCGTCGACGGTCCGTCACGGGTGTGTGCCCCGCTGGCAGAGCTGCCGATCGTCATGATCCCGGACCGTCGGCAGGTGAAGATCGCCCAGCTCGAGCGGCGAGTGCGCGAGCTGGAGGAGAAGCACGGGGAGAGCGTCAAACGTCTGGCGTGATATTTCCCCACGCGGGTGGTGTCCGGTCACACCGCGAACCGGACACCACCACGACCCACCACCAGACTCTCGCCCAGGAGGGCACATGCCGTCATCGCTGCTGACTCTCGTGGCTACCCCGCCCAGCGGACGTACCCGCCCGGTGCTGATCGACGCCGACCGCTACGCCGCCAAGGTTGTCCTCCAGGGGGCTCCGATCCCGTGGACGGACATCGCCGCACTGACCAACCATGTCTCGATGGTCACCTCGCTCCTTGGACCCGACGCGGTCTGGGTCGACGCCGCCGCCTTCTACACGGCCTACGTGGCGGCATCGCCCGGGCTGGCAGACGCCATGGGGGCACGGTCGCGCACCGGCTTCCCGATGCGAACGATGCTCGGCGACGACGACGCCCTGGAGAGCTTCTCCACCACCGTGCGGACGATCGCGGATGCGACCGGCCGCCGCGTCGTGCTGCGGGCGCCGTCCCCCGCCCGGTGGCTCTGCCGCACCCAAACCGTCGTGGGCAAGCCCATCGACGACGTCGACGACGACCAGGCCGACGGTGCGTCGATGTACCTCGCCGAATGGCTCGGCAGGCTCGGGTCCGTTCCCGTGGCGGTCATGCTCCTCGACGGCCGTCCCGCCGATGGGGACCCGGTCGTCAGCATCACCGAGGGTCTCACGTCGTACAGCGCGCTCGTCAACGTCGCGAGCCACTTCGGCTGGACCCTCGGGATCAGGGACGACGCCACCGTGGAGGTCGGCCCCGGCGAGCCGTCGGTCGGGATCCTCCCAGAGGCCTTCTGGACGACGGGGGCCGAGGTGCCGGAGTGCGATGTCATCGTCACGACCATCCCCCCGTCGGCGACGCCTGAGGACGTCCTCGACCGGCTCGTCGGTCTGGCCTGAGTCCGTGGCACGCGCCAGGGACGACGTGCGGGGTCGGAGGTCATACAGGGGACGAGACGGTGGCTGGCCCCACCCCGTGGGGCGAGAGCCAGCCAGTTCGTGCTCAAAGAGTGCGCCATCAGGGACTCGAACCCCGAACCCGCTGATTAAGAGTCAGCTGCTCTGCCATTGAGCTAATGGCGCGCGACTGAGTACGTTACCAGCGCTGTGCCCACAGGTCGAAATCGGTTGGTGCAGCCACGGGCCGGGTGTCGAGGGGTCGCATGTGACGGGTTGACGCCCCGGCAGGCGGTAAGAACTGACCGGTCGTTACGGACGGGCGTGCTCACCGCCGGCCAGGTCGCCGTCGCCGCCAGGCGAGCGACCCGACGATGAGCGCGGCGAGGACGAGGGCGGCCACTCCGAGCGGGACAGCGGGAGCAGGGCCCCCGGGCGGCGCCGCCCGGTCCGACACCCGGGTCGAGGGTGACGACGTGGGCACCGGCGACGTCCGGGCTGTTGTGGTCGACGCGGGCACCCCCACGGTGAAGTGGATCTGGCCGGACACCGGGTGACCGTCTGCGCTGACGACCCGGAAGGTGACGGCATACGCACCGGCGCTCAGCCCGGGGGTCAGCCGCTGGGTGACGACGGGCCCGCGGACGCCGGGAGCCCCGGAGGTCACCGTGCCCGTCGGTCCGGTGACCAGGACAGCCACTCCGACCGTGGCGATGTCCTCGCCGAAGGTCAGCGTGACCCTGTCCGGAGGCGCAGGCAGGTTCGCGCCGTCGGCCGGGACCGAGGACTCGAGCGTCGCGTGCGCCGACGCTGTCGCGACGCCGAACATCCCGAGCAGGACGCCCAGCACGGCACCCAGGACGACCAGGGGGCGGGGTCGCAGACGCATGCCCTGATGGTGCCAGACTGACAGAGGACGGCACCCGACGCGGTGTGCCATGACGGAAGGCGGAGGCGACCCCCGTGCGCGCGCTGGTCAAGACCGAGGCTGGACCGGGCCTGACGATGATGGACGTTCCGGAGCCGATATGCGGTCCGAACGAGGTGAAGATCCGGGTCCTGCGAGCCGGCCTGTGCGGCACCGACCTGCACATCGAGGAGTGGGATGACTGGGCCGCGGCCACGCTGAGGCCGCCACTCGTCGTCGGGCACGAGTTCTTCGGCGAAGTCGTCGAGGTCGGCCCCGAGGTGACGTCCGTCCACGTCGGCAAGAAGGTGTCGGCCGAAGGACACATCGTGTGCGGCCAGTGCCGCAACTGTCGCGCGGGGCTGCGTCAGCTGTGTATCCGGACGCGGGGGATCGGCGTCAACCGCGACGGGGCGTTCGCCGACTACGTCGTCATGCCGGAGACGAACGTGTGGACCCACCCCGACGACATGGACCCCGATGTCGGCGCCCTCTTCGACCCGCTCGGCAACGCGACGCATACGGCCCTCATGTTCCCCCTCGTCGGGGAGGACGTCCTCGTCACGGGCGCAGGACCGATCGGCGTCATGGCGGCCGCCATCGCCAAGCACGTCGGTGCCCGCCACGTCGTCGTCACCGACGTCTCGGACTACCGCCTGGACCTGGCCAGGGCCGCCGGCGCCGACCTGGTGCTCAACGTCACCGGAGACCGGAGCATCGCCGACGCCCAGCGAGCCATCGGCATGAGGGAGGGCTTCGACATCGGGCTCGAGATGTCCGGAGCCCCCAGCGCCGTCAACGACATGATCGCCAACATGAACCACGGCGGCCGGATCGCCATGCTCGGCCTCCCGAAGGACCCGTACCCCATCGACTGGGGCAAGGTCATCACCCACATGCTGACGATCAAGGGCATCTACGGCCGCGAGATGTACGACACGTGGTACAAGATGGCCGCCATGCTTCAGACGTCGCCGACGCTGTTCGCCGCCGTCAAGGGGGTCGTCACCCACCGCGTCAACGCCGACGACTGGCCGGACGCCTGGGCCGCCGCACGCTCGGGGGCCTGCGGCAAGGTCATCATGGACTGGAGCTAGGGGGGACATGTTCACCTTCGAGGACGAGATCACCGACACGCTCCAGGACATCCGCGACGCGGGGCTCTACAAGAGCGAGCGCCAGCTGACAACGCCGCAGAGCGCCCACATCGCGACGACGACGACGACGGCGCTCAACTTCTGCGCCAACAACTACCTCGGCCTGGCCGACAACCCGGACATCGAGGCCGCCGCCGCAGAAGCGCTGCGGGAGTGGGGTTTCGGCATGGCGAGCGTGCGCTTCATCTGCGGCACCCAGACCCTCCACGCCCGGCTCGAGGCGAAGATCGCCGAGTTCGTCGGCCGGGAGGACGCGATCCTCTTCTCCTCGTGCTTCGACGCCAATGGCGGGGTCTTCGAGGTGCTCTTCGGAGAGAACGACGCGATCATCTCCGACGAGCTCAACCACGCGAGCCTCATCGACGGCATACGGCTCACCCGGGCCCGGCGGTACCGCTACCGGAACGCGGACATGGGCGACCTCCGCGTCCGGCTGACGGACGCGCGGACCGCGGGCGCACAGCGGGTCGTCGTCGTCACCGACGGGGTGTTCTCCATGGACGGCTCGTATGCTCCGCTCCGGCAGATCTGTGACCTCGCCGAGGAGTTCGGCGCCATGGTCCTCGTCGACGACAGCCACGCCGTCGGGTTCGTCGGCGACCACGGTCGCGGCACCCCGGAGCTGTCCGGCGTCGGTGACCGCGTCGACCTGCTCACCGGCACGCTCGGCAAGGCCCTCGGCGGGGCGTCCGGAGGGTACGTCGCGGGTCCCAAGGCGGTCGTCGACCTGCTGCGGCAGCGGTCTCGGCCCTACCTCTTCTCCAACGCCGTCGCCCCGGCCGTATGCGCCGGGTCCCTGAAGGCGCTGGAGCTCGCCTCGACCTCGGACGAGGGGCGGGCGGCGCTGCGGCGCAACACCGAGCTCTTCCGGTCGCTCATGACGGAGGCCGGCTTCGACCTCCTCCCAGGGACGCATCCGATCACGGCCGTCATGTTCCCCGGGGATGACGGCGCCCGCCGGGCGGCCCAGATGGCCGAGGCGATGCTCGCCGAGGGCGTCTACGTCATCGCGTTCAGCTTCCCCGTCGTACCCACGGGCAAGGCGCGGATCCGCGTCCAGCTCAGCGCCGCCCACTCCGAGGACGATGTCCGCGCGTGCGCGGCCGCGTTCGTCGCGGCTCGCGCCACGGTCGGCTGACAGGGGAGCCCGTCCGATGAACATGACCGGGGGAGCGGCGCGCCTCGTCGACCTCGCCGCGACGAACGGCGACGGGGTGACGATGACGGACGTCCACGCCGAGGATGCGACGATCCTCGGGCCGGGGGTGCTCTACGCCGTCGAGGAGGTCACCATCGAGGGCTGCCAGTGGGACACCGGCGGGGGAGGGTTCGAGGCGCTCGTCTGGGATGTCGACCCGGCGGTCCGCCCCGTCGTCGTCGGTGCGATCGCCGCCCGCGCCTGTTCCTTCATCCGGTGCCGGTTCGTCGGGGTCGGGGTCGCCGGCGCGCCGGACTTCGTCAGGGGCTTCGCCGAGGGCATGATGCCCGGCTGAGCCGTGGCATACGACCCCGATGGACGTCGAACGCCGCCGACCGGAGGACCGGCCGGCGGCGTTCCGCATGGGGTGAGTGAAGGGACTTGAACCCTCGACCCTCTGGACCACAACCAGATGCTCTACCAGCTGAGCTACACCCACCATTGGCGCCGCTGCGGCATCCGAACGGATCGGTGCGCCGAGCAGCGCGGACCATCGTAGCGGGTCTCAGGGAGTGGTCGAGACCGGCTCCGACGGACCCCGACCGTGGTCGACGACGTGACCGGCCGCGATGGCGCGGCACGTGTCCGTGTCGGGCCCGGGCGTGGGAACGAACACCGTCTGGCGGAAGTAGCGCAGCTCCGCGATGGACTCGCGGATGTCGGCCAGCGCTCGATGGCCACCGGACTTCGTCGGGGCGCTGAAGAACGCCTTCGGGTACCACCGGCGGGCGAGCTCCTTGATGGACGAGACGTCGATGACCCGGTAGTGCAGCCACGACTCGAGCTCGGGCATGTCGCGGGCGAGGAACCCGCGGTCGGTCCCGACCGTGTTGCCGCCGAGCGGCGCCTTGCCCGGCTCGGGGACCCACTGACGGACGTAGTCGAGGACCATCGCCTGGGCCTGCATGAGCGTGACGCCGCGTTCGAGGTCGCCGAGCAGGCCCGAGGTCGTATGCATGGTCCGGACGAAGTCCGACATCTGGGCCAGCGTCGCGGCCGGCGGGCGGACGACGACGTCGACACCGTCGCCGAGCACCGTCAGGTCGAAGTCCGTCACGAGCGCCGCGACCTCGATGAGGGCGTCAGTCGTCAGGGAGAGTCCGGTCATCTCGCAGTCGACCCACACGATCCGGTCGGAGTGCACGCGGTCGGTGGATGGACTGGCCATTGGGACACTCTATTCGGACCCGAGCGAGGTCGACGGGCCGGTCCGG
>JAJXUB010000095.1 GCA_021783215.1 Actinomycetes bacterium
GTTCGCGGTGAACCCCGTCGACGGACGCATCATCGTCATCGAGATGAACCCGCGGGTGTCCCGCTCCAGCGCACTCGCCAGCAAGGCGACCGGCTTCCCCATCGCGAAGATCGCCGCGAAGATGGCGATCGGCTACACGCTCGACGAAGTGCCGAACGACATCACTCGGGAGACGCCGGCGAGCTTCGAGCCGACGCTCGACTACATCGTCGTCAAGGTCCCGCGGTTCGCCTTCGAGAAGTTCCCGGCGGCCGACCCGACCCTGACGACGACGATGAAGTCCGTCGGCGAGGCGATGGCGATCGGCCGCGGCTTCACCGAGGCGCTCCAGAAGGCGCTCCGCTCGGTCGAACGCCGAGGCAGCTCCTTCCACTGGCGCGGCGTTCCCTTGGAGGAGAACGCGGCCCGCGCGCTGCTCGAGGAGGCACGGACCCCGACGGACGGGAGGATCGTCGCCGTCCAGCAGGTCCTCCGGTCCGGCGTACCGGTCGAGGACGTCCATGCCGCGACGGGCATCGACCCGTGGTTCCTCGACCAGATCGACCTCCTCAACGACATCGCCGTCGAGGTCGCCGAGGCGCCGGCCCTGACCCCCGAGATCCTCCGGCTGTCCAAGCGCCACGGCTTCTCGGACGCCCAGCTCGCCGAGATCCGCGGGATCCCTGAGAGCGTCGTCCGCGGCGTCCGCCACGCCCTCGGCGTGCGGCCGGTCTTCAAGACGGTCGACACGTGCGCCGCGGAGTTCGCCGCCGAGACGCCGTACCACTACAGCGCATACGACGAGGAGAGCGAGGTCAAGCCTCGGCAGCGCCCCGCCGTCATCATCCTCGGCTCCGGGCCCAACCGGATCGGGCAGGGCGTCGAGTTCGACTACTCGTGCGTCCACGCGAGCTTCGCGCTCCGGGCGGCGGGGTACGAGACGGTCATGGTCAACTGCAACCCGGAGACGGTCTCGACGGACTACGACACGAGCAGCCGCCTCTACTTCGAGCCGCTGACGCTCGAGGACGTCCTCGAGGTCGTCCACGCCGAACAGGCGGCCGGTCCGGTCGCCGGCGTCATCGTCCAGCTCGGAGGCCAGACCCCCCTGAGCCTGGCTCAACGGCTCAAGGACGAAGGGGTCCCCATCGTCGGCACGAGCCCCGAGGCGATCCACCTCGCCGAGGACCGCGGCGCCTTCTCGCACGTGCTCGCCGAGGCGAAGCTCCCGGCGCCAAAGCACGGCACGGCGACCGGCCCCGAGGAGGCGGTCGCCGTCGCCCACGAGATCGGCTACCCGGTCCTCGTCCGCCCGTCGTACGTCCTCGGAGGGCGTGGCATGGAGATCGTCTACGACGACGAGACCCTCAAGACGTACGTCGAGCGGGCCACCATCGCCAGCCCGGAGCACCCCGTCCTCGTCGACCGCTTCCTCGACGACGCCATCGAGATCGACGTCGATGCGCTCTACGACGGCGAGGAGATGTACCTCGCGGGGATCATGGAGCACATCGAGGAGGCCGGGATCCACTCCGGCGACTCCTCGTGCACCCTTCCGCCGGTGACGCTGGGTCCGACCGAGCTTGAACGCGTCCGCGCGTCGACGCTCAAGCTCGCCGAGGGGATCGGCGTCCGCGGCCTCATCAACGTCCAGTTCGCCGTCGCCCAGGACGTCCTCTACGTCCTCGAGGCCAACCCCCGCGCCTCGCGGACCGTGCCCTTCGTCGCCAAGGCGACGAGCGTGCCGCTCGCCAAGGCCGCCGCCCGGGTCATGCTCGGCGCCTCGGTGAAACAGCTTCGCGCCGAAGGGCTCCTGCCTCCGGAGGGGGTCGACGGCGGCCGTATGCCGGAGCGCGCACCGATGTCCGTCAAGGAGGTCGTCCTGCCCTTCAAGCGGTTCCGGACCCTCGACGGGCTCGCCGTCGACAGCCTCCTCGGGCCCGAGATGCGCAGCACCGGCGAGGTCATGGGCATCGACGACGACTTCGGCTCCGCGTTCGCCAAGGCGCAGCTCGGTGCGATCGGCGGGCTGCCGACGTCCGGAACCGTGTTCGTGTCGGTGGCGAACAGGGACAAGCGCGGGGTCATCTTCCCCGTCAAGCGTCTCGCCGACCTCGGCTTCACGATCCTGTCGACGGCGGGGACGGCGGAGGTGCTGCGCCGCAACGGGATCCACGCGGAGGTCGTCGCGAAGCACGGCGAGCGCCAGGAGGGCGAGCGGACCATCGTCGACCGGATCAACGCCGGCGAGATCGACATGGTCGTCAACACCCCGAGCGGGTCGCGCGCACGAGCCGACGGCTACGCCATCCGGGCGGCGACGACGTCGATGGACAAGCCGATCGTCACGACCGTCCAGCAGCTCGGCGCTGCGGTGCAGGCGATCGAGGCGACCATAGGTGGCGAGATCCGCGTCCGCTCCCTCCAGGAGCACGCCCGGGACCTCGACCTCTACGGGAACGGCGGAGGCGTGCCGCGGTGAGCCCCGTCGCCCAGGTGCGGGCCGCCGAGCTCATCGCGACGCGTCGGGCCGGGGCCTACCACCACGTGACCTTCGTCGCCCCCGGGATCGCCGAGTCCGCGCGGCCCGGGCAGTTCGTCGCCGTGGCCGTCGGCGGCCCGACGAGTGCCAACCTCCTGCGGCGTGCCTTCTCCATCCACAAGGTCACCCCGTCCGGCACCTACGGCGGCACCGTCGACCTCGTCATCTCCGCCAAGGGCGCCGGCACCCAGTGGCTGACGGCGTTGCGGGCCCATGACACGACGGACATCGTCGGGCCCCTGGGGCGTCCGTTCCCGCTGCCCGCCGAGGCGGCACCCTGCGTCCTGGTCGGTGGCGGGTACGGCTCGGCTCCGCTGTTCTGGCTGGCCGCGGCACTGAAGGAGCGCGGCTGTCAGGCCCACCTCGTGCTCGGCGCCGCCACGGAGTCGCGACTCTTCGGGGTCGTCGACGCCCGCCGGGCAGGGGACTCGGTCCACGTGACGACGGATGACGGCACGGCCGGCACCAAGGGCACGGTGGCCGCCGTGCTCCCGGCCGTCTTCCGGGAGACCGGCGCCGTCGTCGCCTACGCGTGCGGGCCCATGGGGATGCTGCGATCGGTGACCGAGATCTCCGCGGCTCACGGCGCCGTGGCCCAGGTCGCCGTCGAGGAGGCCATGGCGTGCGGCGTCGGCGTGTGCATGACGTGCGTCATCCCCGTCACGGGCAACGACGGGCTGACCCGCATGGTCCGTTCGTGCGCCGAGGGGCCGGTGTTCCGGGGTGACCGGATCCGGTGGGACGCCTTCGACGGCGGGCGGTGCACGGTTCCCGAGGACGCCGTCGGTGCGCAGGCGATGAGGAGCCACTGATGGCGCTCGACCTGTCGACGAGCCTCGGGCCGGTGACCCTTCCGAACCCCGTGATGACGGCGTCCGGCTGCGCCGCCAACGGCAAGGAGCTCGCGCGTTTCTTCGACGTGGACCGGCTCGGCGCCTTCGTGACCAAGACCGTCATGGCGCAGCCGCGGTCGGGCCGGGGGACACCGCGCATGGCCGAGACGCCGTCCGGGATGCTCAACTCGATCGGCCTCCAGGGTCCCGGGATCGCCGCGTTCTGCGCAGGGGACCTCCCGATGCTCAAGGACCTCGGCGCGCGCGTCCTCGTCTCCATCGCCGGCGGGACGAGCACCGAGTTCGCCGACGTCGCCGCCCACCTGCGCGAGTCGGCCGCCTTCGACTGCGTCGTCGGCGTGGAGGTCAACATCTCCTGTCCGAACGTCGCCAACCGAGGGCAGGTTTTCGCCTGCGACCCGCTCTCCTCGGCGAAGGTCGTCGCCCTCGTTCGCGAGCAGCTGCCCCGCGACACGCCGGTCATCGCGAAGCTGAGCCCCGACGTCACGGACATCGTCTCGATCGCCCAGTCCTGCGTGAAGGCTGGTGCCACCGGCCTGACGATGATCAACACCCTCCTCGGGGTCGTCATCGACACCGAGACCCTCCGTCCGGCCCTGTATGCCGTGACCGGCGGCCTGTCCGGGCCGGCCATCCGGCCCGTCGCCGTCCGCGCGGTGTGGCAGGTCGCGGCCGCCATGCGGGAGGGGCGCCTGCCGACGGTGCCCATCATCGGGGTCGGGGGAGTGCGCACGGGACGCGACGCCCTCGAGCTCGTCGCGGCCGGGGCCGCCGCCGTCCAAGTCGGCACCGCGACGTTCAACGACCCGACCGCGCCGGTCCGGGTCCTCGAGGAGCTTGCGGCGCTGGTGGCCGGCAAGGGGTTCACGCGGTTCACCGACGTCGTCGGCGTTGCCCACGACCGGACCTGAGGAGGATGACATGCGCCCGTTCGGCGAACGGCTCCGGACCGCGATGGACACGCACGGTCCCCTGTGTGCCGGCATCGACCCGCATCGCGCGCTCCTCGAGTCGTGGGGACTGGCATACGACCTTGCCGGACTGGAGCGATTCGCCCTGACGTGCGTGGAGGCGTTCCACGGCGTCGTCGCGGCGGTCAAGCCGCAGTCGGCCTTCTTCGAGGTCTTCGGCTCCCGCGGCGTGGCCGTCCTCGAACGCGTCCTGCACGACCTGCGGGCCGCGGGCACCCTGACCATCCTCGACGTCAAGCGAGGCGACATCGGCACGACGATGGCGGCGTACGCAGAGGCCTATCTCGGCCGGGAGGCAGCCTCCCCGGCGGACGCCATCACGCTGAGCCCGTTCCTCGGCTACGGCTCGCTCCGGCCGGCCGTCACGACGGCCCTGGCGAACGATCGAGGCGTCTTCGTCCTCGTCCTGACGAGCAACCCCGAGGGCCGCGGCGTGCAGCACGCCGTCCTCGACGGAGGCAGCGTGGCCGGCTCGGTCGTCGACGGCGTGACGGCGGACAACGCGGCGGCCGCCGCCGCCGGGCTCCTCGGGAGCGTCGGAATGGTGGTCGGGGCAACCGTCGGCTCGGCGGTCGCCGACCTCGGGCTCGACCTCCGGGCCGCGGACGCGCCACTGCTGGCCCCCGGGCTCGGTGCCCAGGGGGCGACGGCGGGGGAGATCCGGCGCGTCTTCGGCACGGCGCTCCCCAACGTCCTCGCGAGCAGCAGCCGCGGTGTCCTCGGCGCCGGGCCCGACGTGTCGGCGCTGCGCCGTCGGGCGCGTGAGGAGGCCGATGGCCTGCGTGCGCTGCTCTGAGGAGACGGGGCTCGTTGCGGGCCGACCGAGACGATGGCTACCTTTTCGGGTGGAGACCCGGGATTGGATGAAGGAGACCTACGGATGGCGCTGCCCGACCTGACCCCGGCACAGCGGGCTGCGGCCCTGGAGAAGGCCGCCGAGGCTCGACGTCGGCGGGCCGTCGTCAAGAACCGCCTCAAACACGCGAGTGGCTCGATCGCGGAGGTCATCGCGGACGGCCAGCATGACGATGTCATCGGGAAGATGCGGGTCACGGCGCTCCTGGAGTCCATGCCGGGCGTCGGGCGGGTCCGTGCCCTGCAGATCATGGACGAGGTCGGGATCGCCCACAGCCGTCGCGTCCGCGGGCTCGGCGTCAACCAGACCGAGGCGCTCGTCGAGCGTTTCGAACCCCGCTGACCGTGCCGGAGCCCGTCCCGGCACCCCGGCGCGTCGTCGTCCTCGCCGGTCCGACCGCCGTCGGCAAGGGAACCGTCGCGGCATATGTCCGGGAGCACCATCCGGAAGTCTGGCTGTCGGTATCGGCGACGACGCGGCCGCCGCGCCCCGGCGAGGTGGACGGGGAGCACTACTTCTTCGTCTCGGACGCCGAGTTCGACCGCATGGCCGCCGCCGGCGAGCTCCTCGAGTCGGCGGTCGTCCACGGGACCCACCGCTACGGCACGCCACGGCAGCCCGTCCTCGACGCCATCACGGGCGGCCGCCCCGTCCTGCTCGAGATCGACATCCAGGGCGCGCGACAGGTGCGGCGGTCGTTGCCGGACGCGCTCTTCGTCTTCCTCGTCCCGCCGTCACCGGACGAGCTCGTCAGCCGACTCGTCGGTCGGGGGACCGAGACGGAGGAGGAACGCAGCCGCCGCCTGCGCACGGCGGCGGTCGAGATGGGCGCCCAGGCGGAGTTCGACGTGACCATCGTCAACGACGACGTCCCGCGAGCGGCCGAGGAACTCGTATCATTGATGGAAAGCCACCGACCTCTACAGGAAGATCACGCGTGTCCGGGACCAAGGCCGACCCCATCGGCATCACGAATCCGCCGATCGACGACCTCCTGACGAAGGCGGACAGCAAGTACGCCCTCGTCCTCTATGCCGCCAAGCGCGCGCGGCAGATCAACGCGTACTACAGCCAGCTCCAGGAGGGGCTGCTCGAGTTCGTCGGTCCGCTCGTCGACAGCCAGGTCCACGAGAAGTCGCTCTCCATCGCGCTCCGCGAGATCGACGGCGACCTGCTCACCAGCGAGCCGACAACCGAGGAGTGACGTGCGCGTCGTCCTCGGCGTCGGCGGAGGCATCGCCGCCTACAAGGCGTGCTCGCTCCTGCGCCTGCTCACCGAGGCGGGGCATGACGTGACCGTCGTCCCCACGGCGTCCGCGCTCAACTTCGTCGGCGCGGCGACGTGGTCGGCCCTGTCCGGCAAGGCCGTCCACACCGACGTGTGGTCGGACATCACGCAGGTGCCGCATGTCCGGATCGGGCAGTCCGCGGACCTCGTCGTCGTGGCCCCCGCGACGGCCGACCTCCTCGCCCGGGCCGCGGGGGGGCATGCCGACGACCTGCTGACGAACGTCCTCCTCACGGCACGCTGCCCGGTCGTCATGGCGCCGGCGATGCACACCGAGATGTGGGACCACCCGGCGACCCAGGCCAATGTGACGACCCTGTCCGAGCGCGGCGTCCACATCGTCCCGCCGGCGTCCGGCCGCCTCACGGGTGCCGACTCCGGCCCCGGCCGGCTTCCGGAGCCGGAGGAGCTGTATGCCGTGTGCGCGCGGTTCCTCGAGGGTGGGCATACGAGCCCGTCCAGCCCTCCTCTGGCCGGGCGCCACGTCCTCGTCACGGCCGGGGGGACACGGGAGGCGCTTGACCCCGTCCGTTTCCTCGGGAACCGGTCCTCGGGGAAGCAGGGCTATGCCGTGGCCGCCGTGGCGGCCCGCCGCGGCGCCCGGGTCACCCTCGTCGCCGCCAACACCAACCTGCCGACGCCGCACGGCGTCGAGGTCATCCCCGTCGAGACGGCCATGGAGCTGCGGGAGCAGGTGAACGAGCACGTCGCGCGGTGCGACGTCATCGTCATGTGCGCCGCCGTCGCGGACTTCCGCCCCGCGACGGTGGCCGACCACAAGATCAAGAAGGCCGACGACGGCTCAGCGCCGACCATCGAGCTCGTCCGCAACCCCGACATCCTCGCCGAGCTGGTCCGCGCCCGGGGGGCCGCCGACCGGCCCGTCCTCGTCGGCTTCGCGGCGGAGACCGGCGACGACGCCGGTGACGTCCTCGGGTACGGGCGGGCCAAGCTGGCACGGAAGGGCTGCGACCTCCTCGTCGTCAACGAGGTCGGCGTCGGCAAG
>JAJXUB010000096.1 GCA_021783215.1 Actinomycetes bacterium
GTGGCCCGCCTCGGCGGCGACCGAGGGAGTCGTCCCGCTCGTGCCCGGGCTCCTGAGCGTCGATCCGGCAGCCCGCGGCGAGTTCACGCTCGGCCAGGGGCTGACGATCTCCATGTCGTCCGCGGGGGTTCGGGTCGCGAGCGGCACATGGCCGTTCCTCGACACGGTGACGCGTGGGTCGTTCCTCACGGCACTGAGCGGCTCGGCCACCGGGGGCCGCGAACACG
The DNA here is from genome assembly GCA_021783215.1 of Actinomycetes bacterium. Classification (GTDB taxonomy): domain Bacteria; phylum Actinomycetota; class Actinomycetes; order Actinomycetales; family Dermatophilaceae; genus JAJXUB01. The sequence goes on from JAJXUB010000096.1 coordinate 228, forward strand.
TCACGGCGCGGAGGCGGAACGTCGTCATCGAGCATCGCTCGGTGACCCACGCGACGGTGCGATGGGACGGCTGGGTCACCGACGACTCCGGCGGCGCACGCCTGCCCCTTGTCGTCGAGGCGTCGCGGGTCGGCGAAGGGGTGCGGGTGCGATTCGCCGTCCCCGGCGCGGACGGGCTGGCACTGCACTTCGACTACCGCAGCAACACCAGGGGGGTGCCCCCGTCGCTGCCCGACCGGAACCTCCGGCTGCGTGCCTGGTGGGTGACCGGAACCGTGACGCCACTGTTCACGACGGTTGCGCACGCGACGATGGGACTGGCCGCCGGCGCGTCCCCGCGAGCGGTGGACATGCGCGTGGACGGCATCCTGTCCGTCCACGCGTGGGCCGACGACGTGACCCTGACGGTCGACCCGATCCCCGCGTTCGCGGCAGACTGGCACGATGGATGACGCCCGCGAGACGACGCTCGCCACCATCCGTCGCTACGTGCAGGACGCCGGGGTCGAATGGGAGCCCGGGCTGCGCGGCGGCGAGGTCGTCGTCACCCTGCCCGGTGAGAAGAAGCTCAAGACGGTCGTCTCCCTCATCGCCGGCCCGGTCGACCTGGCGGCCTCGGCCTTCGTCATCCGTCACGCGGACGAGAACCGTGAGGAGTTCCACCGGTTCCTCCTGCGGCGCAACCTCCGGATGCGCGGGGTCGCCTATGCCCTCGACGAGAGCGGCGACGTCTTTGTGACGGGCCGGGTCCCCGCCGCCGCCGTCGACGCGCAGCTGCTCGACCAGCTCCTCGGCGGCATCCTCGCCGCCGCCGACGACCACTTCAACGAGCTTCTCGTCATCGGGTTCATCACCTCGATGCGGAAGGAGTGGGCGTGGCGGGTGTCGCGGGGTGAGAGCCTGCTCAACCTCGAGGCCTTCCGGTCCATCCTCGAGCGCCCGGGCGACCCTCCGCCCCCCGCACCCTGACGTCACGGGCCGGGGCTCCGTCCAGGCGCACGCAAGGGGTCGTATCCCGGGTCACTAGGGTGAGGGACATGGCATACACGCTGATCCTGCTGCGACACGGCGAGTCCGAGTGGAACCAGCAGAACCTGTTCACCGGATGGGTCGACGTCGACCTGACGGACAAGGGTCGCGCCGAGGCGGTGACCGCCGGGACGCTGCTCGGCGACGGCGGCATCCTCCCCGACGTCGTCCACACCTCGGTCCTGCGGCGGGCCATCACGACGGCGAACGTCGCCCTCGACACGTGCGAGCGGCACTGGATCCCCGTCCGGCGTAGCTGGCGGCTCAACGAACGGCACTACGGCGCCCTTCAGGGCCTCGACAAGGCGGCGACCCGCGAGAAGTACGGCGACGAGCAGTTCATGCTGTGGCGCCGGTCCTTCGACACCCCACCACCGCCCATCGAACAAGGCAGCGAGTTCGACCAGACCGGCGACCCCCGGTATGCCGGTGTCGACGTCCCGCTGACCGAGTGCCTCAGGGACGTCATCCCGAGGCTCATGCCCTACTGGGAGAGCGCCATCGCCGCAGACCTCAGGGAGGGCCGGACGGTCCTCGTCACCGCTCACGGCAACAGCCTGCGCGCCCTCGTCAAGCACCTCGACGGAATCAGCGACGACGCCATCGCCGGCCTCAACATCCCCACGGGCCAGCCGCTCGTCTACACGCTCGGGGAGAACCTCATGCCGACCGGGCCGGGGCAGTACCTCGACCCAGAGGCAGCCGCCGCTGCCGCTGCCGCCGTCGCGAACCAGGGCCGCTGAGGGCCGGACGCGTCGGGGCGCTCACGCCTCGTCGGTGAGGTCGCTGTCCTCCTGCGCGATCGCGTCGTACGAGCCCGTCACGAGGTAGATGACCCGCGCCGCGATGGAGACGGCGTGGTCGGCGAACCGCTCGTAGTAGCGGCCGATGAGCGTCAGGTCGACCGCCTGCTCCGGCGACCACGAGCCCGAGGAGATGCTCGCGTACAGGTGCCGGTGAAGGGCGTCCATCTCGTCGTCGTCCTGCTCGAGCTCCTTGGCGGCGACGACGTCGTTCGCGGCGATGATCGAGCCGGTCTTGGCGACGATCCGCTCGGCGACCTGGCCCATCTGGAGGACGGTCGCGCGCAGCTCGGGGGGAACCGCCGAGCTCGGGTAGCGCAGCCGCGCCACCTTGGCGACATGTCGGGCGAGGTCGCCCATCCGCTCGAGGTCCATGCTCATCCGCATGGACGTGACAACAGTCCGCAGGTCCGAGGCGACGGGTGCCTGACGCGCCAGGATGTCGAAGGACAGCTCGTCAAGGTTCTCGCGGACGCGGTCGATCGCCCGGTCGCCCTCGATGACGGACTCGGCGAGGTGGACATCCGCGTCGAGCAGCGCCGTCGTGGCCCGCGTGATCGCCGACGACGTCATCCGGGTCATCTCGACGAGCTCGTCGGTGATCTTCGCCAGGTCGTGGTGGAAGGCTTCGCGCATTGGCTGTCCCATCGGTGTCATCGGGTCGGTCGGGAGCGTGTCAGCTCCCGATGAACGGTCGACGGCGCCGAGGTGAACATCGCGTGCCGCGTCCGTAGGCGAGGGCTGCGGCCACCGGGGTCCTCCGAAGCCCTGCGTAACCTTGGGCCCGTGGACACCTCGGTCGTCGCGCTCCTCAGCGGTGCGGTCGGTGTCGTGCTCGGTGCCGGAGCCATTCTCGCAGGCCGGTGGGGTACGAAGCCACCGGCGCTCCGACAACCGCACGGGGACGCGACCGATGACACCGTCCTGCCCGCCGGGGTCGTCGACGTGCTCGCCGTCCTCCGCTCCAGCGCGATCGTCCTCGACCCCTCGGAGCGGGTCGTCGACCGGTCGGCGGCGGCCGTGGCCTACGGGCTCGTCCGTGGTGACGCGCTCGCCCACAACGAGCTCGTCGAGCTCTCCCGGGTCGTCCGCCGTGACCGGGTCATCCGGGAGGTGACCCTCGAGCTGCCCCGCGGGCCGCGCTCCGAGGGTCTGCTCCACATGCTCGTACGCGTCGCGCCCCTCGGCACCGACCACGTGCTCCTCCTCTGTGAGGACCTCAGCGAGTCCCGCCGCGTCGACGAGGTCCGCCGGGACTTCATCGCCAACGTCTCCCACGAGCTGAAGACCCCGGTCGGTGGCCTCGCCCTCCTCGCGGAGGCGGTCGCCGAGGCGCGCGACGACCCGGAGGCGGTCGAGCGCTTCGCCCGCCGTATGCAGGTCGAGTCGGTCCGCCTCGGCCGGCTCGTCCGGGAGATCGTCGACCTCTCCCGGCTCCAGGCGAGCTCCGGCGACGCACCGGAGGTCGTCGACGTCGGGGAGGCGGTCGGCGAGTCGGTCCGCAACACGGGGGTCTCCGCCGACCTCAAGGGCACCGAGCTCGCATCCGTGTGTGAGCCGTTCCTGCGCCTCTACGGCGACCATGACCAGATCGTCACCGCCATCGGGAACCTCCTGACGAACGCCGTCGCCTACTCCGAGGGGGGCACCCGGATCACGGTCCGAGCCCGCCGCGCCGGTGACGATATCGAGATTGCCGTCACCGACCAGGGAATGGGCATACCGGCCGCCGACCGTGCCCGGATCTTCGAGCGCTTCTACCGCGTCGACGCCGCCCGGTCCCGGGCCACCGGAGGCACCGGCCTCGGACTGTCCATCGTCAAGCACATCTGCGAGAACCACGGCGGCTCCGTCAGCGTGTGGAGCGAGGTCGGCCGCGGGTCGACCTTCACGATGGTCTTCCCCGCCATCGCCGACGACGATGCCGGGCACCCGGCCACGGCCACCGCCACTGACTAAAGGAGCACCAGCCGTATGACCCGCATACTGGTCGTCGAGGATGAGGAGTCCTACTCCGACGCCTTGTCCTTCCTCCTCAAGAAGGAGGGGTACGAGGTCGCCGTCGCCGCGACGGGACCGGATGCGCTCGTCCAGTTCGACGCGGCCGGGGCGGACCTCGTCCTGCTCGACCTCATGCTCCCCGGCCTGTCCGGCGTCGACGTATGCCGCGCCCTGCGCCAGCGCTCGAGCGTTCCCGTCATCATGCTCACGGCCAAGGACTCGGAGATCGACAAGGTCGTCGGCCTCGAGATCGGGGCCGACGACTACGTGACGAAGCCCTACTCCTCGCGTGAGCTGCTGGCCCGGATCAAGGCGGTGCTACGCCGTCTGGTCGAGCCCGAGGAGCTGCTTCCGGCGACGTTCGAAGCGGGCCCCGTCCGGATGGACGTCGAGCGCCACATCGTGACGGTCGACGGCGCGCCCGTCGCGTTGCCTCTGAAGGAGTTCGAGCTCCTCGAGCTGCTCATGCGCAACGCCGGCCGGGTCCTGACGCGCATGCAGCTGATCGACCGGGTGTGGGGCAGCGACTACGTCGGCGACACGAAGACCCTGGACGTCCACGTCAAGCGGCTGCGGGCAAAGATCGAGCCGGACCCGGCCAACCCACGGCACATCGTCACCGTGCGCGGTCTCGGGTACAAGCTCGAGGCGAGCTGACCGGCATACGGGCGTCTGCCTGTCACGAGGAGCGGGCGATGAGAACGCGGCGAGACGTCAGGAGGCGGACGGCGTCGGGGTGTAGTACGACTGACCGCCGACGACTGGGACGTTGACCGTCACGTCGCCACCGGTCGCCGCCGACACCCTCATCGCGACGATGCCACCCGCACCGGAGGGCACCGTCGCAAGGGTCGTCTTCGTCGAGTCTCCGGACAGCGACAGCGCCTGGTGCGCCGGAGCGCGGAAGGTCGCCGTGGCGCCGTTGGCGAGCTGGAACCTCAGCTGCTCGGCCTGGTCGGACTCGTTCGAGACGCTCCCGTAGATGACACCGGGTCCGTCCGCCGTGTCGGCGAGGACGACGAGGTCCCGGATGGCCACGTGTCCGACGTCGACGGGGACACCATCGGCGCCGTTGAGGCTCGCATCGGTCTGGACCGGTGACATCGTCGAGCAACCGGCGAGAGAGACGGCGGCCGTGAGAACCAGGGCCGCCGCCGCGGCGCGGGGGCGGATGCCGCGAAGTCCACGAGTCGTCACGATCGACAGCGTAGCCGCGCGGGCCGACGCCGCCGGCGGATGTCGGCCACCGGTCCCGACGGACCGGTCACATGCATACGTAGGGCCCGCCTGTCAAGACCGGCACCAGCGAAAGACGTTGGGCTGTAAGGCCGCTGACCTGCGATGATGGGATCGTTCAAGTTTCCAAGCGGGCCCCCGCGTGTTATCCTGATGGTCGCGAAAGGGGCTCACCACATATGGTTTTCAAGGTTGGCGAGACGGTCGTGTACCCCCACCACGGGGCTGCACGCATCGAGGAGATCGAGACGCGGACCATCAAGGGCGAGGAGCGGCTCTACCTCACCCTCAAGGTCGCCCAGGGCGACCTGACGATCAAGGTTCCCGCGGACAGCTGTGAGGACATCGGCGTCCGGGACGTCGTCGGACAGGAGGGCCTCGACAAGGTGTTCGAGGTGCTCCGCACGCCGTACGTCGAAGAGCCGACGAACTGGTCGCGCCGCTACAAGGCGAACCTCGAGAAGCTCGCCTCCGGCGATGTCATCAAGGTGTCCGAGGTCGTCCGCGACCTGTGGCGCCGCGACAAGGACCGCGGCCTTTCGGCCGGCGAGAAGCGCATGCTCGCCAAGGCACGCCAGATCCTCGTGTCCGAGCTGGCCCTCGCGGAGAAGACCGACGAGACGAACGCGGAGTCGATCCTCGACGAGGTCCTCGCGTCCTGACACCATTGCCGCTTGTGACCGACGCCGACGCATCCCGAGGGGGCGTCGGCGTCGTCGTCGTCGCGGCAGGCTCCGGATCGCGCCTGCGGGCCGAGGTCCCCAAGGCGTTCGTGCCCATCGGCGGTCGACCGCTCCTCGCCTACGCCATCTCGACCGTCGCGGCGCTCGAGGGGGTCCGCTCCCTTGTCGTCGTCGTGCCCCCGGGGTACGACGACACCTCGGCGTGGCCGGCCGGGTCCGGGGCGGCCCTTCCGACGTTCGCCGTGGTCGTCGAGGGCGGCGCCGAGCGGAGCGACTCGGTGCGTGCCGGGCTCGCCCGCGTCGACCCTTCGTGCGACGTCGTCCTCGTCCACGACGCAGCCCGGGCGTTCACTCCGGTCTCGGTCTTCGAGCGGGTCGTGGACGCGGTCCGGCGTGGCGCCGCCGGTGCCGTGCCGGGGCTGCCGGTCATCGACACCATCAAGTCCGTCGACGCGGACGGCGTCATCACGGGAACGCCGGAGCGAGACTCCCTCCGTGCCGTCCAGACCCCTCAGGGGTTCGACGCGGCCGTCCTGCGGGCGGCATACGACTCGGGCGCCACGGCGACCGACGATGCGGCACTCGTCGAGGCGACCGGCCACCATGTCATCGTCGTGCCCGGGGACGCGTCGGCCTTCAAGGTGACGACGCCGGAGGAGCTGCGTCGTGCCGAACGGCTCGTCGCCGACCTCGAACGGGCGCCGGCCTCATGAGCGGCGCGCCACGGGTCGGCGTCGGCGTCGACGTCCATGCGTATGCCGCGGAGGGCACCGCGCGCGAGCTCTGGGTCGCCGGGCTCCTCTGGCCGGGGGAGCGGGGGCTCGTCGGGCACTCGGATGCCGACGTCGCCTGCCACGCGGCGTGCGACGCCCTCTTCTCGGCGGCGGGGATCGGGGACCTCGGGGAGCACTTCGGGACGTCGCGCCCGCAGTGGGCCGGCGCGTCCGGGTGCACGTTGCTGGCGGAGGCGGCCCGGCTGGTCCGAGCCGCGGGATACGACATCGGCAACATCGCCGTCCAGGTCGTCGGGAACGGCCCCAGAGTCGGCACCCGTCGGGCCGAGGCAGAGGCCGCGATGTCGTCGGCGGCCGGAGCCCCCGTCACCGTCAGCGGCACGACGACCGACGGCCTGGGGCTCACCGGCCGGGGCGAGGGCGTCGCGGCCGTCGCCACGGCCCTCGTCTCCCCCCGCGACTGACCCCCCGACGCAGGCGGTGGCGAGGGGTATCAGCCCCCGAGCCCAGCTCTCTGACGGGAAGAGCGGGGCTGCCGTCGGCGCGCGCTGCGAGCGTCGCCGGTCGTCGAGATCTGGGTGAGCTCTTCGGCGCCGGTAAACTCCCCCGGTGAGCCTTCGCCTGTTCGACACCGCCCTTGGCGGCCCCCGCGACTTCGTCCCCATCACAACCGGCCGCGTGGGGATGTACGTCTGCGGGCTC
>JAJXUB010000097.1 GCA_021783215.1 Actinomycetes bacterium
CTCGACCGGCCCGATGCCCTCGGGGAAGTCGAACATCTCCGGCTCGGCGAACGCCGGCACGGTGTACCACCCGCCGTCCGGCTCGCCGGCTCTCGCCTTCTCCCAGATGACGGGCGGGTTGAGGCACTCCTCGATGATCGTCCACATCGAGAAGCCGGGGGCGAAGACCTCGTTGCCGTCCTCGTCGCGGACGACGAGATTGGCACCGTCCCGCGTGCCGAGCTCGTCGATCTCGGAGAAAAGGTGGTCGGCGGCATACCGGGCGAAGACGTCCGAGAGCCCCGGCTCGACGCCGATCCCCAGCAGGGCCAGCTGGTTCCGCGACTCCCACTCCCCCGCCATGGCGAACTGCTCGTCGCCGAGCTTGACACCAACCCGTGCGTAGGGCGCGTCCGCGTTCCGACGCGACAGGCTCATCGCCATGTCGAGGTAGCCGGCCCCCGCGACGAGGGCGCCCTTGAAGACCGGCATGACGAACCGCGGGTCGACGGCGTTGAGGACGTGAGTGGCCCCGTGGGCGCGGACGAGGTCCGCGACCGCCCGCTCGTCGCCCGCGTCGACCTGGGCGGCGATAAACCGGGTGTCGCCCGTATGCCGCGCCGCGGCCGCCGCCACGGTCCGGCGCGCCCGCTCGAGGTCGTAGTCGGCGACGACCCACCTGTCGAAGAAGTCCCGGTCCGCGGCGATCCGGGCGGCGGCGTCACCGACGCCGCCGGCGCCGATCATAAGGACACGCATGGTCAGGCGACCTCTCTCTTCCGGCGTGCGCCGACGATCTGGGCGAACCCGACGATGCCCACGGCACCGAGGAACATGACCGACCCGATGACGTTGACCTGCACGGGGACGCCGCGCTGGGCGGCGCCCCAGATGAACATGGGGAAGGTCACCGACGTGGGGCTCGCGTTGAAGTTGGTGATGATGTAGTCGTCGAACGACAGGGAGAACGCCAGCAGCGCTCCCGCCGCGATGCCCGGGGCGACGAGCGGCAGCGTGACGCGCCAGAACGCCTGGGCCGGGCTGGCATACAGGTCGGCGGCCGCCTCCTCGAGCTTCGGGTCGAGCGAGGCGACCCGGGCCTTGACGGTGACGACGACGAAGCTGACGCAGAACATGATGTGGGCGATGAGGATCGTCATCTGACCCGACGGGATCCCCATGGCGATGAAGAGCGTCAGCAGGGAGGACCCCATGACGACCTCGGGCGTGGCCATCGGCATGAAGATGAGCAGGTTCGTCAGCGAGCGGCCCCGGAAGCGGTGGCGCCCCAGGGCGAAGGCGACCATCGTGCCGAGGATCGTCGCGACGATTGAGGCGATGAGCCCGATCTTCAGGCTGAGCCCGACGGACGAGCAGATGCCGGGCGTCCCGCACGGGTTGGTCCATGCGTCGAAGGAGAAGCGCGACCACTGGATGTTCAGGTGGCCCCGGGGACGGTTGAACGAGTAGGCGATGACGACGAGGTTGGGCAGCAGGATGTAGCCCATGACGAGCAGCCCGATGATGACGACGAGGTGACGACGGATCCAGGCCATCAGAGGAGCTCCTCCGTCCCCGCGCGGCGGACGTAGGACATGACGAGCACGATGATGACGACCATGAGGATGAACGAGAGGGCCGCCGCAAGCGGGTAGTCGAGGACGCGGAGGAACTGCGCGTCGATGACCTGGCCGATCATCGTCGTCTTCGCGCTGCCGAGCAGGACCGAGTTGATGTAGTCACCGGTCGCCGGGATGAACGTCAGCAGTGTGCCGCCGACGACACCCGGCAGCGACAGCGGCCAGATGACGCGCCGGAACGCCTGGACAGGCGATGCGTAGAGGTCCGAGGCGGCCTCGGTCAGGCGCAGGTCGAGCCGTTCGATGTTCGCGTAGAGCGGCAGGACCATGAAGGGGAGGAAGTTGTACGTGAGGCCGCAGATGACGGCGAACGGGCTGTAGAGGAGCTGGCTGCCCGACCCGAGGCCGACGGCACCGAGGAAGGACTCGAAGCCGTGCAGGGCCCACGTCAGGTGGAGCCGGTCGAGCAGCGACGTCAGCAGGCCCTGGTCGCCGAGGATCGTCTGCCAGGCGAGGGTCCTGATGAGGAAGGACGTGTAGAACGGCGCGATGACCAGGACGAGGAGGACGTTCTTCCACCGGCCGGACCGGTGGGCGACGAACCAGGCCAGCGGGTAGCCGAGGAGGAGCGTCAGCAGGGTCGCGAGCCCCGCATACATGAGCGACCGCAGCAGCTGCGGCCAGTAGGTGCTCAGCGCGTCGACGTAGGTCTGGACGTGCCATGTCAGGGAGTAGCCGTTGTAGACGTCCCCGGTCTGGAGGGACTGGGACGCGAGCGACAGGGTCGGCAGGACGAAGAAGACGACGAGCCACAGCAGGCCAGGTGCGAGCAGCGCGTAGGGGACCCAGTTCGGCCGCTTGCGGACGGTTGCCGCAGCGACCCCGTCAGGCATCGTCGATCTCCGCGCCGGCGGTCTCGTCCTGCCGCTGGTCGAGGATGAACTCCTGGCCGGGATCCCAGGACACGGTCACCGTCTCCTCGACGGTGGCTCGGGCGGATCCGTCGTTCTGCTGGACGACCATGACCTCGAAGCCCCACGGCATCCGGACGAGGTACTGGGTCGACACACCCGTGAAGGATGCGTCGGTGACCACGCCCTTGAGCTGGTTCGTGCCGCTGTCGCCGAGGCGGAGCTTCTCCGGCCGGACACCGATCCACACGTCGTTGATACCGTCCGGCACCCGGTCCGCGGCGACGACGACGTCGTGGCCGTGGGTCTGGGCCGGCATACGACCCCCCGAGGCGGATCCGGTGATCCGCGCCTCGAGAAGGTTCGACTGGCCGAGGAAGTTCGCGACGAAGGTCGAGGCCGGGTGCTCGTAGAGGGTCGCCGGGTCGCCGCGCTGCTCGACCTTCCCGGCGTTCATGACGGCGATCGTGTCCGCCATCGTCATGGCCTCCTCCTGGTCGTGCGTGACGTGCACGAAGGTGAGACCGACGTCGGACTGGATGCGCTTGAGCTCGATCTGCATCTGGCGGCGCAGCTTGAGGTCGAGCGCGCCAAGGGGCTCGTCGAGGAGGAGGACGGCGGGGCGGTTGACGAGTGCCCGGGCGAGGGCCACGCGCTGCTGCATCCCGCCGGACAGCTGCGTCGGGCGCTTCCGCGCGACGTCCGGGAGCTGGACGAGCGCCAACGCCTCCTGGCTCTTGGCCTTCCAGTCCTTGTCGCCCCGCTGCCGCAGCCCGAAGGCGACGTTGTCGAGGATGTCGAGGTGCGGGAACAGGGCGTAGGACTGGAAGACGGTGTTGACGTGCCGCTGGTAGGGCTTCAGGTCGGTGATGTCGGTGCCGCCGATGTCGATGGAGCCGGCGGACGGCCGGTCGAGACCCGCGATCATCCGCAGCGTCGTCGTCTTGCCACAACCGGAGGGCCCCAGGAGGGCGAAGAACGAGCCCTCGGGGACCGTCAGCGAGACGTCGTCGACCGCGACGAACCGGTCGAACCGCTTCGTGATCCTTGATAGGCGAAGGTCACCGGTCGCGTGGTCGGCCATCAGCCGGTTACCACCGTCTGGAAGATGGCGTTGTACTTCGCCTCCTCGGCCGGCGTGAGACCCCGGAACACGTGCGCCCGTGACATCGTCGCGGCGTCGGGGAAGATGAGCTGGTTCTGCGCGACGGCCGGGTCCGACTTCAGCAGGACCGGCAGCACCCCGTCGACCGGGCTGATGTAGTTGACGTAGTCGACGACCTGGGCCATGACGGCCGGGTCGTAGTAGTAGTTGATGAGGATCTCGGCGTTCTTCTTGTGCCGGGCCATTGCGGGGATGACGAAGTTGTCCGACCAGTAGGTGCAGCCCGTCGCCGGCAGGGTGTAGCCGAGCTTGGGGTTGTCCGCGCGGAGCTGGACGATGTCACCGGTCCAGGCGAAGCACGCGGCCGTGTCGCCCGAGGCGAGCGGCTTCGTGTAGTCGTTGCCGGTGAAGCCCTTGATCTGTCCCGAGTCCTTGGCCTTCTTGATCTCGTCGACGGCCGCCTGGAAGTCGGCGTCGGTGAAGCTCTCGATCTTCTTGCCCATGGCGAGGAGGACAAGGCCGACGGTGTCGCGCATCTCCGTCAGGAGCGTGACCTTGCCCTTCAGCGTCGGGTCGGTCAAGAGCTGGTCGACCGACTCGACGGCCTTCCCACCGGTCGCGGTCGGGTTGTAGGCGATCCCGGCGAACCCGCTCTGCCACGGCAGCGAGTAGAGGCGCCCGGGGTCGAACGTGACGTTCGTGAGGGTGCTGACGAGGTTCTTGTGGTTGGGGATGTTCGCGAGGTCGAACTTCTCGACGTAGCCCTGCCGGATGAGCCGGGCGACCATCCAGTCCGTCGACACCCACACGTCGCGGCCGGTGTCCTGCCCGGCGGCCAGGAGCGGCCGGACCTTGGCATAGAACTCGTCGTTGTCGTTGTAGTCCTCGTTGTAGTTGACCTTGATGCCGGTCTGCTTCGTGAACGCCTCGAGCGTCGGGTGCGTCTTGGTCTTGTCGTCGATGTCGATGTACTGGGGCCAGTTGCTCCAGTTGACGACCTTCTCGGTGTCGGACATGTCCTTGGCAGCCTTGGCCGTCGGCGCGGCCGAGCCGGTCCCCGTCGCCTTCGTGCCGCCGCTGCCGCACGCCGACAGGGCGGCGACGCCCGCGGCGCCGGCGCCGAGCATGAGGGTGCGGCGGCCGACGAGGCCGCGCACGAGGGCCGCTTGCGATGGCAGGTCGTTGAGTGACGGCATCGGGGGGATCCTTCCGGTCGTACTGCGTGGGGTGGGCGGCGTCAGCTGTCGATGTTGGCCATGACGTGCTTGATGCGGGTGTAGTCCTCGAACCCGTACATGGACAGGTCCTTGCCGTAGCCGGAGCGCTTGAAGCCGCCATGCGGCATCTCCGCGACGATCGGGATGTGCGTGTTGACCCAGACGCACCCGAAGTCGAGCCGCTTGGTCATCCGCATGGCCCGGCCGAAGTCCTTCGTCCACACCGACGAGGCGAGCCCGTAGTCGACGCCGTTGGCCCAGCGGAGGGCCTCGTCCTCGTCGGTGAACCGCTGGACGGTGATGACGGGACCGAAGATCTCGTTCTGGATCGCCTCGTCGTCCTGCTTGAGGCCGGAGACGACGGTCGGCGTGAGGAAGAAGCCGTCGCCGAGGCTCGCGACGCGCTCGCCGCCGGCGCGCACGGTGGCGTGGGGTGGGAGTCGGTCGATGAAGCCGACGACCCGTTCGAGCTGGCCCGCGTTGTTGACCGGTCCGAAGAGGGCGTCCGCATCGTCCGGCATACCGACCTTGGCGTTCTTCGTCGCGTAGTCGGCCAGCGCGGCGACGAAGTCGTCGTGGATCCCGGCGCCCGCCAGGACGCGGGTCGCGGCGGTGCAGTCCTGGCCGGCGTTGAAGTAGCCGGCGACGGCGATCCCCTCGACGGCCGCCTCGATGTCGGCGTCGTCGAAGACGACGACGGGCGCCTTGCCGCCGAGCTCGAGGTGGACCCGCTTGACGGCCTTGCTCGCCGACTCGGCCACCTGGATACCGGCCCGGACCGAGCCGGTGATGGCGACCAGGGCGGGCGTCGGGTGCTCGACGAGGAGCCGGCCGGTGTCGCGGTCGCCGGTGACGACGTTGAAGGTCCCGGGGGGCAGGAACTCCGAGGCGATCTCAGCCATGAGCAGCGTCGTCTCGGGCGTCGTGTCGGACGGCTTGAGGACGACGGTGTTGCCGGCGGCGAGCGCGGGTGCGATCTTCCAGACGGCCATCATCATCGGGTAGTTCCACGGGGTGACCTGGCCGACGACCCCGATGGGCTCGCGACGGACCCAGCTCGTCATGCCCTTCATGTACTCGGCAGCGGCGCGGCCCTCGAGGACCCGCGCGGCCCCGGCGAAGAACCGGATCTGGTCGAGCATCGGAGGGATCTCCTCCGACGCGGTGAGGGCGTGGGGCTTGCCGGTGTTCTCCGCCTCGAGGGTGACGAACTCCTCGGCACGTGCCTCAATGGCGTCGGCGATCTTCAGGAGGGCCTGCTGCCGCTGCGCGGGCGTCGTCTGCCCCCATTCCTCGAACGCCGTCGAGGCCGCCGCATAGGCCGCGTCGACGTCCGCCGCGCCGCTGACCGGGGCCGTCGCGACGACCCTCCCCGTCGACGGGTTGACGACGTCCGTCGTCGCGTCGGTCCGGGCGTCGACGTGCTCGCCGCCGACGAAGTTGCGCAGGCTACGGGTGGACATGTCGCCAGGGTACGGTCCGCTCAGGTGCGGAATCAACAGTCGGCACGGAGAAATCTTCACGAAACATGCGCACCAAATGTCTGAAACGACTGTTTCGGTGGCTCGGGTACTTGCGGACCACGGACTCCGCAGGCACGATGGGCCCATGGCGCGGAATGGCATCACCGAGGTGAGCACGCGACCTGACGTGCGCCTCGACGCTGTCTCCAAGGCGATCATCGAGCTGCTTCAGGCCGACGGCCGCCAGTCGTACGCCAGCATCGCCAAGTCCGTGGGGCTTTCGGAAGCCGCTGTCCGGCAACGGGTCTCGCGCCTGCTCGAGTCCGGTGTCATGCAGATCGTCGCCGTCACCGACCCGCTCCAGGTGGGGTTCCGGCGGCAGGCGATGATCGGCATACGGGTCGACGGGGACATCACCCCGGTCGGTGTGGCCCTATCGGCGATGCCCGAGGTGGACTACGTCGTGACGACGGCGGGGTCCTTCGACCTCCTCGTCGAGGTCGTCTGCGAGGACGACGAGCAGCTCCTCGACGTCCTCACCCACCGGATCCGGACCCTCACGGGCGTCGCGTCGACCGAGACCTTCGTCTATCTGAAACTCAACAAGCAGCACTACAACTGGGGAACTCGATGACAGCCAACCCGAACGACCTCTGGGAGCCGAGCTCGGCGGCGCGCACCGCCACCGGTGCCCTCTACACGGAGGCGGCCCGAGACCACCTGTGGATGCACTTCACGCGCCACTCGGTCTTCGAGGACGCCGCCGGGGGCGGTGGCGGCCACGGGGTGCCCATCATCACCCGGGGCGACGGGTACAAGATCTGGGACGACCGGGGCAACGAGTACATCGACGGGTTGTCCGGGCTCTTCGTCGTCAACGCCGGCCACGGTCGCGCCGAGATCGCCGACGCCATGGCCAAGCAGGCGCGCGAGCTCGCCTTCTTCCCCCTGTGGTCGTATGCCCACCCGCGGGCCGTCGAGCTCGCCGAGCGCCTCGCGGCCAACGCCCCCGGTGACCTCAACCGGGTCTTCTTCACGACCGGCGGCGGCGAGGCCGTCGAGACGGCGTGGAAGCTCGCCAAGCAGTACTTCAAGCTGACCGGCAAGCCGACCAAGCA